>NZ_JAUBRB010000025.1:0-100496 GCF_036701585.1 Microcoleus sp. POL10_C6
ATTTTAAATCACCCTAACCTTCCTTCAGTCTTGTCTTATGGTACTCTGGCTGCTTAAAAACTGTCCGGAGTATTGTTACAAAAACAACTGACGCAAACCCCGTTTATTTTACTCACAATCTTTTTGAACCTGATAGAATCCGAGAAACAAGTAACGATCGCACTAATCGGGTTCCCATTAATCACTTATTGGTGAACAACTTATTGCCTGATCGCACATTTCTCTCAAATTCGATCGCCCATCAACCCAAAAATCCGATCGCCCCAATCAACACAAAAATTCGCTCGCACATTTCTCTCAAATTAGATCGCCCGATCAACAAAAAACCCGATCGCCCATAAACCCAAAAATCCGATCGCCCCAATCAACACAAAAATTCGATCGCACATTTCTCTCAACTTCGATCGCCCTGAAACTCGCTACATTAGGACTTACGATGGAGGCCGAGAAACCGGGTTTTTGACGACCATACTTTGTTGCAGCCCACAGATTCGGTAAAAACCCGGTTTCTTTGGTGGGAGTGCGTAAGTCCCGTACACAAAAAATTAGATCGCCCGAATCGACCCAAAAATCCGATTATCGCCCGCCGCTAACTCCCTCCAATCGCAGGAAATGCACCCGGCCCGACGAATCCCCCGCTACAACTGTCACTCCATCAGGCAAAATTGCACAGCAATTGAAGCTAGAATCTCCGCTGAAACTAGCAATTTCTTTGCCACTAAGCAAATCCCAGATTTTTAGGGTGTTATCCCTAGAAGCGGAAATCGCAGTTTTGCCGTCGGGTGCGAGATCCACTGCATATACCGAGTCAGTATGACCGGTGAGGGTTCTAACTTCCGTACCTGTCTCGGTGTCCCAGATTTTCAGGGTTTTATCCGGTGAAGCGGAAATAGCTGTTTTGCCGTCTGGTGCGAGATCCACTGCATTTACCCAGTAAGTATGAGGGGTGAGGGTTCTAACTTCGGTACCTGTCTTGGTGTCCCAGATTTTCAGGGTGTTATCGTCTGAAGTGGAAATCGCTGTCAGGCCGTCTGGTGCGATCGCCACTGTATTTACCGAGTCAGTATGACGGGTGAGGGTTCTAACTTTCTTACCTGTCTCGGTGTCCCAAATTTTCAGGGTTTTATCCCTAGAAGCGGAAATCGCTGTCTTCCCGTCGGGTGCGATCGCCACTGCATTTACCAAGTCAGTATGACCGGTGAGGGTTCTAACTTCCGTACCTGTCTCGGTGTCCCAGATTTTCAGGGTGTTATCGTGTGAAACGGAAATCGCAGTTTTGCCGTCTGGTGCGATCGCCACTGCTTTTACGAAGTTAGTATGACCCGTGAGGGTTCTAACTTCCGTACCTGTCTCGGTGTCCCAGATTTTCAGGGTGTCATCCCCTTCCCCTGAAGCGAAAATCACGGTTTTGCCGTCTGGTGCGATCGCCACTGCTATTACCAAGTAAGTATGACCGGTGAGGGTTCTAACTTCCGTACCTGTCTCGGTGTCCCAGATTTTCAGGGTTATATCGTGTGAAGCGGAAATCGCGGTTTTGCCGTCTGGTGCGATCGCCACTGCTGCTACCATGTCACTATGACGGGTGAGGGTTCTAACTTCGGTACCTGTCTCAGTGTCCCAGATTTTCAGGGTTTTATCGTGTGAAGCGGAAATCACGGTTTTGCCGTCTGGTGCGATCGCCACTGCATTTACCGAGTCAGTATGACCGGTGAGGGTTCTAACTTCCGTACCTGTCTCGGTGTCCCAGATTTTCAGGGTGTTATCGTCTGAAGCGGAAATCGCAGTTTTGCCGTCTGGTGCGATCGCCACTGCTCTTACCGAGTTAGTATGACCGGTGAGGGTTCTCAGACATCCTTCTCCGGGCCGCTCTAAATTAGCCCTCAAAGGCCGCAGCCAAAGACTATTTTTCGACTGCTTGGCTTGTTCCAGCAACCCCTGAATATCAGTTATTTCAAAATCTAGCAACCTCCCAAATAATTGCCCTGCCAGTTGCGTTTTATCTTTTTCCAAAATGTGCGCCGACTTGCGAATTGCCCCTTGAATCAAATTCAGCGTTTGCGTTTGCCCCTCCGACAGCAAAACATCTGCATTTCTCCCTAAATCGTAATCCTCAATTAGCGGCTGCACCCCCAACAATTTTAACTTCGCCTCAATAAAACCAAAATCCGTCACCCAACGATAATAACGGTTGAAATCTCCCCCAATTTCAATGAAATCCCTGGGTTGATGCTTCAACAAATATTCTCGCTCCGATTTACTTTGCTCCGCCAACCACACACCCAAATCGCTCATAGCGGTGCTCCTTCTATCCTGTTATTCATACCTTGGCGGTTAAGTTCTTCAACATTAACCCCCGCAGATTGCACGGTTTCATCTTTTGCCAGAAACTCGCGAAAACTGTTGTGATAAATGCTGTAGCGAATTTCGCCGCTGACTTGCTGCTGCCGCAAAAATGAATCCCATTTCTTGAGTACCTGCTGTACTTTTAAATCTGTCTCGCCTACGGATTTAGCAATCCAGCCGCGAGAAACAGCTTCGCGCGCTTTCGATATCACGTAGATAATCTTAACTTTCATCTCCAACAGCGGATCGTCTTCCCTGCCCATCATCTGTGCCCAATGCTTCCGATAATATCCTGTCAACTCCCTAGGCAAATCTTCCAAAGAAACATCCCTGTACTCGCCGTTTTCGATATCATTCAGCACGTAGCGGAGATACATAAAATTGTTCTGGCTTTTTTGGGCCACCGCCCCCACAAAATGTTCCCGGCTCAAATCATGACTGGCAATCCAATTCTGAATGGAGGCGCTATTGCTGGTGCGTTTTGCAATATAAGCCTTCGTATCTTCCAGACTTGCTGCATCGTACTGCATCAAATCAAACACCCGATCATTCTTCGTCGTCGGCAAAAGCAAAGATTCCGGCCGCTTGGAAACAATAAAGTAAACGTTATCCGGCAAAACGTCCGGCAAATAAAGAACGTTGCTGCCGCTGCTTTGCAAACTCAAATCGACTTCATCGAGGGCATCTACCACAAAAATCAACTTTTTCCCGCCCAATGTAGCGCTGACTTCCCCCAACAGCCGCCCTAAAAAATTGCCGTTTGCCGTCGCATTTTCCGGCAGTTGCGGATACTTATCCCTGAGTTTAAAGCCATCAATTAATTGAAGGCAGGCATTTTCCAGAAAAGTTTTGGCATCAACAATCCCGTCGGATCGCGAGTTAAAATGAGTAACGCAGCGGCGTCTCATCATCAACACGCACTGCGCCAGAATTGAACTTTTCCCGACACCCGGTTCTGCTTCTAAAACAAAATAGCCTTTCCGATTGGTTTGCAAGAAACGACCAATTTCTTCAAATACAAACTTGCGCCCGGTAAAGTCTTTAGTCCGGTCTTCAATAATCGTCTCGGACTTCAAAGAAATCGGCAATCGGGGCGCGGAAGTATCGATAAATGTTTGCAGCAATTCCCGAACTTGCGCCAAATTGTCGATGCCAATTTCTATCGCTGACAATTTCACCATCACTTGACAAATCTGCTGCCCAGTTGCCACGGCCTCCAACTTTTGCAGAATTTCCCCATTTTGCAGCCCCAAATCTCTCAGTTCTGCCAAAGCAATTTGGTGCAGATTCAACTGCATCGCCGCAAACTTTTCTCCTCCCTTCGCCGCATCCTGTTTCAGCACTCCGCAGTACGCTTTGGGGAAAGTTGCGTACAGCTTGTCCGCCACAAATTCCACAATTTCCGCATCGAAGGATTTGCCCTCGCTGGCCGCGAATTCGTTGACGAAAGTTGCCCAATCTGCCGTTGTCAATCCGGTAACTCGATCGAACTCCTCGGCATCGGCAGAAAAAATCTTGGTTAACTGGTCTTCGGAAATATTTAAACCCCTTGACAAGTCGGATGTATTCGTGTTAATATCCCGCCAGTATTCAGGAGTTTTCTCTGCTAATTGACTGAGTGCTGTTTCTGGATAAGGCAAATTTTTGGTTTCGGCGATCGCAATTAGGCGATCGGACTTGGCAACCTCTCTCAAAATATAGCCGATCGCCTCACCCGCCGCCTTAATCAAATCGTGATTATCGAGAATCCTCGGATTTTTGCTCAACCGTTCCGTCATCCGATTTCCGAGGTCATTAGCCGCGATATTCCCCGCTATACCACTAGCAATCGCTGCTAAAATAGAAACTCCCCCAACTGCGATCGGGCCGCCGATCATACCCGCTGCTGCTTGAGTTGCCGGATTGGCGATCGCGCTTGAAATAAGTTGCCCGACAGCCATCACCGCACTGCATCCAATTACCCTAGTTTTAAAATTAGCTAAGTCCATTACCGGCATAAAATAAATATTCCTCTTTTAAATAGTTGGTAGTAATTATATCTTGCCGGCTGCCGTTTAGTCCGTCACTGCGAAATTTTCAAGTGGATTTAGAGATTGTCGAGCGCGACTAACCCTACGATATAAACTAAAATATAATTAATTATCTCGAAGTTCTTTTTATTGCAAAATTTGGGTAGCCCAAACCCGATCTTCTTCCGATAGAGACGGTACGGGTTCTCGATTATAGTCGATCCGATAATCATAGCCAGCGCGATCGTAAATACCTGCAAATATTTCTGGTAAATTAACAATAGGTTCTACATCTTCCTCGCGCAATGGAAGCGGAAATATAGGTAGAGAATCGCGGAGATTAAAAGCATAAAGTTCGGCAAACGGACGGCGATTACTGGGACTGACCAAAATCCGATAATCGCTTTGAATAGAATTATTAAGAATGGGCATAGATTCCCATTTTCGTAGTAAATCAATTTCGACTAAATTGGTTAAGCTACCTAAAATACTCTGGCGTTTTTTGAGATAAGTAATTCTTCCTTCTCCACTACGTTTGTTCACAGGAGAAAGAATTTCAATTGCGGTGACAACTTGTTTGGTTGCCATTTCTCGCACTTCCAGGTAAGTCTGTTTAATTTTTTCAGGAGCAGGCACTTTAACCGTAGTCGGAAGTGTTATACTTACAGTAGCAACTGAACCTGTAGGAATATTCGGGTTATTAGATTGACGCTTAATCGCGACATCGGGGATACCTACTAAAAGGGACTCGTCGTTACTTTCATTTAAATCGGTAATTTCATAGATGCGTTTGTCAATTGCCACCTCATATTTAGGGCGAATTTGAGGCATGATGGTATCAGCGATCGCGATAATCAATCGATTGTGAGTTTCCTGCCAGAAATCGGGGTGTTCTAAGTAGGGGTCCATTCCAGGAAAAGGTGAAGGCATAGGACTGTTTTCCGATGTATTGACTTTCAAATCATTTTAGCATTTTTAATTTTGTAGGGTGCGTCGCTGCGAGATTTTCGAGTTTCCCTACAAGAGTGACGCACCCTACGGTATCTACAACTATGTCGTAAATATCAACTACAAAACAGCAGCAACACTTGCCATCAACAACCCTTGAAACAATTTAACCCCATCAGTTTCGCCCAACATCGGATCGGATGCCCTCTCAGGATGCGGCATCATTCCTAATACATTGCCTTGGCGGTTGCAAATACCGGCAATATTATTTAACGAACCGTTGGGATTGCCAGCATCGCTAATTTTGCCCGCCGGAGTACAGTAGCGAAACAGGACTTGCTTGTGCTCTTCTAGTTCTGCTAAAGTATCGGCATCGGCATAATAGTTTCCTTCACCGTGGGCGATCGGCAAATCGATGATTTCACCCGTAGTATAAGCGGCAGTCCAACGAGTATTACCGCGCTCGACTTTCAAAGAAGCGCGATCGCAAATAAAATTCAATCCCGCATTCCGCACCAGAGCACCGGGCAACAAACCAGCTTCAGTCAACACCTGAAAACCGTTGCAGATGCCTAATACAAGCTTTCCTTGTTTCGCGTGTTCCGCAGTAGCCCGCATCGCCGGAGAAAAACGGGCGATCGCGCCGCACCGCAAATAATCTCCGTAACTGAAACCACCGGGAATTACAATGATGTCAATATCCGAAATATCGGTATCTTCGTGCCAAATCATCCGCGTCGGTTGGTGGAGTAACCCTTGAGTCACCCACACCACATCGCGATCGCAATTTGAACCCGGAAAAACAATAACTCCAAATTTCATAAGCTGAAGGAAGAAGGAAGTTCGGCAACAGATTTTGTAACGGATGTAACGGATGGAAGGAAGAAGCAAGAAGTGTCAACTTAAGACTAAAATCTTATGTTTCTCTCGCTTGTATCTAAGTCTAGATCCCCCTACATCCCCCTTAAGAAGGGGAGTAGGGGTTGACTTTGAATGCTGTTGTCCCCGCTTTTTAACAAAGACTTTGAAAACCCTCTTGTCCCCCCCTTATTAAGGGGGGTTAGGGGGGATCTCCGGGTTTAAAAACACCCTAGGGACGATCGCATTTATGCGGCCGCTGTTTCCACAGCAACAGGAATTTCAGTCAAATCAAAGCGATAATTCTCAATCACTGGATTGGCCAAAAGTTGGTCGCAAACGCGATCGAGTTGTTCGCGGGCCTCCGACTCACCAGCAGCAGTCAGCGTCAATTCAACGTACTTCCCGATTCGCACACGCTCAACATTGTCGTATCCCATGTGTTGCAAACCAGACTGTACGGCAGTGCCGGCGGGATCTAAAACCGAAGGGCGGAGGGTAACATAGATTTGGGCAAGATATTTCTGAGTCACGGGAATGTTGCGGTAGGTGATGTGAAAGTTAGCCCCATTGTATTCTACAACCGAGCTGCGCGCCGATCGCCATTTGGTTCGCCCAAGTAAGATAGCCTAGAAATAGGGACAGATTTGACTCTAGCAGATTACACAAAAAATTATGAGAACCAACCGCACCCGCAGTCAGGAGCGTATTTTACATTTGCTCAAGCACTTGAATCGATCGCTCTCAGCGCAAGATATCTACTTAGAACTGCGTAACAGCGACCACAGCATGGGCCTAGCAACAGTTTACCGCTCCCTCGACGGTTTAAAGCGAGAGGGGTTCGTTCACGTCAGAACCCTTGCTAGTGGCGAATCTCTCTACGGTGCCGCCCACCAAGACCAACATCACTTAACTTGTCTGGAATGTGGCGCGTCAATTATGATCGACGAATGTCCCGTCCACCACTTAGAAAGCCAACTACAACAATCTCATTCTTTCAAAATTTATTATCACACTTTGGAGTTTTTCGGATTGTGCGATCGATGTACTTTGGCTCAAGAATCTTAGAGAAGTTATTAGTCATGAGTGATCTCAATTCCGGTTGCACTCATCATAAATGTTGACTGTTGACTGTTGACTGTTGACGGGCGGGTCGAAAAACAGAATAGTTGAGTGTTAACTGTTGACTCGATTTTATGATTCCGATGCAACCGCCAACGATATAGCAATCCTCGGATCATTTGTGAATTTCTTACTTTCTCCCCGCGGGTTCGGGGAGGGTTGGGGTAGGGTGCTTTCATTGAGATGCTCCCGGTGTTGTTTGTGTAGCGACAGATTTAAACCTGTTGTTTTATTAACTCGCTCAAGGATGCAAAAACTCTAAATGGTCTCCTGGAATCGATCGCAATTTTGCAGCCGATCCTTGCAGTTTCAACCGACCGCGTTCTAACATGATAATCCAATCGGCGCGATCGATCACTCGCGGCCTGTGACTGATAAAAATCGTCGTTTTCCCGTGCCGGTACATCAACAAATTTTCTAAGACTTCCGCTTCGCTTGCGGGGTCAAGCCCTGCGGTAGATTCGTCTAAAATCAATACAGGCGGGTTGTTGAGAATGGCGCGGGCGATCGCCAATCTTTGTCTTTGTCCGCCAGAAATATTCGCTCCAAACTCCCCTAAAACAGTTTGATATTTATCCGGCAATTGGCTGATAAATTCATCCGCTCCCGCAATTTTGCAGACTTTAACAATCTGTTCAAAGCTGATATCTGGACTGCCCAAACGAAAATTTTCGAGAATCGAACGGCTCCAAAAATGCGCTTCTTGAGGAACCAATACTACCTGCTGTCTGAGACTGTCTAGAGACAAATCCTGCAAGTTGTAGCCGCCAATTCTAATATTACCAGATTGCAGCGGGTACAGACCAGCAATTACTTTTGCTAGCGTACTTTTTCCGCAGCCGGAGTGACCGATTAAAGCAATTGCTTGACCGCCGGGAAACGTAACGGAAAAATTTTCCAGCAAGTCAAGTCGACCGGGGTAGTGAAAATTAACACCCTTGCAAACAATACCGTCGCGGTCTTGAATAGTTACAAAAGGTTTATTCGTATCGTCTTTAGTTTCCGGTTCAGCATCGATAACTTCCGACAGCCGTTGAGTAGCTGTCTGCACGCGAGTCATTTCATCAGTAAATCCTACTAGCGAATTCACCCAAGTAGTAACGTTTTGATTCATACTAATAAACGCTAGCAACTGACCGATACTCAATACCTTGTCAATCACCAAACCGCTACCAAGCCACAGCAGAGTAATGCTGCCAGCAGAGGCAACAAAACCAGAAAATATATTGTTGAGAATGCCAATTTGTGTAGTGCGGAAAGTGAGCTTTGCTAAGCGACCGAAGCGGGTTTGAAATTCTTCCCAAAGTTGCTGACCGCTGCTAGTAGTTTTGACAGTCAGCGCGCCTTTAAAAGTTTCTACTAAAACGCCTTGAGTTTCTGCTTCCAGTACAAATAAACTGCGCGTTTTTTGCTGCAATACGGGCAGAAATACCACTGTAGAGGCAGTCATTAACAGAGCTATAGCTGTAGCTGCTAAAGTCAGTTCTTTGCTGTAAAATAACATAAAAATAAAAGAAACTACAGCGATAAAAAATTGACTAGGCAAGCTGATAGCGACTTGAGAAACTAATTTATTTATTTCTTGGATATCTTGTAATCTACTGACGATTTCGCCACTGCGTCTGGTTTCGTAAAAGCTCAAAGGCAATCGCAGGAATTTGCGCGCAAATTCCATCACCAATCCCAATTCTAAACGCTGGGAAAACTGAGCAATTAAGTTCGACTCTACCAATCCTAAACTGCTGCTAAAAAGGTTCATAACTATAACTGCGATCGCCACACTCGCCAGGAGTTGTCTGTCGCCCCGCACCAGGATGTCGTCGGTGAGCAGTTGAACGAGAAAAGGCGAAGAAATCGACAGCAAACCCAACACCACATTCAGCAAAAATGCTTCCATTAAAATCGGGCGATAAATCCCAATCCGGCGCATCCATTTTTGTAAGGAATTGGCGGGTGGTTGGCCCTCTGCGGCCGCAAAAAACCGCTCAGCATCGGGTTCTACTAGCAAGCACAGCCAATCTGTCCAAGCTGCTGCTAATTCTGCTTTAGAAACATAGCGCATACCGACAGCCGGATCGCCGATCGCATATTTGTCGCCCTGCTTTCCGTACAAAACAACCCAGTGATAACCACTCCAGTGAATAATTGCCGGTAAAGGCGCTTCCTCAATTTGGTCTAAAATAGCAGCCGCAGCTCGCACGGATCGAGCATTAAAGCCGATCGCCTCAGCACCTTGTTTCAAGCCCAGCAGAGTCGTCCCTTTTTGGCCGGTGCCGGCACATTCTCGCAAGCGGCTAATAGTAAAATTTTGTCCGTAAAATTTCGCGATCGAAGCCAAACAAGCCGCCCCGCAATCTTCTTCGCTCTGCTGGAGAACAACCTGATATTTCTTAAACCTGTTAACTTGTCCGAATAATGGCATTTTGCCGATCAAAGGGATGTTCTTTAACATTTTGCGAAATGAATAATGGTAGAGCATAAAGAAGATTACTCATCACCAACTACCCAATCAGCAAAAAGCACCCATAAAGTTATGGGTGCTTTCTCGATTCCACAGTTATAGATCTGAATTGACTAGCACTAAACTTTAGTAGTAGGCGTAGCGGACTACTCTTCTGTATGAACCGTCGCAATTCCGGCGGTACACGACCCAACTGCGCCGCTGCCGCTGACAATTGTATCGATTGGCATAATAGTGACCGCCGTTGACGCTAGCTGATTCTTCAGGGGTGAGTTCAGCAAACAGTGAATTGTCCTTTGCTTCTTTCATGATTTGACTCCGTTTAAGTTAATAAAATTGAAGGGAAACTAGAAATATTATTTAATTTCTAGATTCTCGTGTAAATACTGAGTAATACTTCTTGTAGTCCTGTACAACATCCGGAATACTACGGATAAATTTTCAAAATTTACTTTATCGCACAACTTGACTCAGCTATCTAAACCACTAGGGTTTTGTAACCGCGATCAAGGTTCGGATTGTACAGATAAAGCTGGCTAGGCTGCGGCAGGAAAAACAGCATAGTGAGACCCTCGCGGCGGCTGTTATCCGTCTCGCTGTTGCTTTTAGCACCGCTAACACCGCTGGTAATGCTGCCACCGTTGACAGTAGCAGATTCTCCATCGGTTAGTTCGATGAAGAGTGAACCTTCTTGATTTTCTGACATAAATAACTCCTCTTAATACCTATGTACTTACTTACTACCTACGCATACAGGAAAAACCCGGTAACAGTGCCAAAACTCATGGCGGAAACGCCGTATTTTCAGGACAGTAGCCCGCTGGCTTCACTCCTTTTCATATTTGGCGAAGTTTGTGGGTGGGAACGGCAAAGCTGTGCGGATTTTTACCTTTACCCTGTGAATTTTGATTTAGACTTCTAAACCGGTACTTGGTTTCCGGAAAGCTGATCATAAAAGTGACAAAACAAATCAGCGAGCTCTCCCTCCTCTCCAACTCAAAACTCCAAACTCCAAACTATTCCCCTCTCCCCCAGCCGCCATGTCTCTGACTCCCGAAGCCACACCCGCTGAAACCTTTGATAACGACCAGTTTTTGCCCCCTGTCAGCCGCTGGACGACTTTGGGCGGCATTTTGATGGTGGCGACCTTTGGCGGGGTGATTGCCCTCGCTAGCGTCACCAAATACAGCGCTACAGTCAAAGCAGACGCGATCGTCCGTCCAGCCGGAGAAGTGCGCCTCGTGCAAGCCGCCACCGAAGGAACCGTCGAAAGCATTGCTGTCAGCGAGAATCAGACAGTAAAAGAAGGAGATGCGATCGCAGTTGTAGACGCTTCGCGTTTGGGCGCTCAACAACAGCAGTTACAAGAAATCATTAATCAGTCTCAAACAGCAGCACAGCAAATCAACCAGCAACTGCGCGACTTAGAAAACCAAATTTTGGCCAGCGCTCAATTTAAAAGCATCGAAAGTGAAAGTTCCGCCCAACAGGAATTAATCGAATCCGCTTTAGTTAAATTCGCCACATCGCTGCCGGATGTCGCCGAGAGACTGGGCCGAAGTCGGCGGGTTTTGCTCGTCAAGCGATCGTCCATTCAACAACAATTAATTCAAGCTAAAAAAGAACTCAATCAAATTGAGTTAAAACTAGAAAATAGCGTGATCCGCACGCCCACGGATGGTACAATTCTCAGATTGGAAGTACGAAATACTGGTCAAACCGTACAAGCCGGCAGTGCGATCGCCCAAATTGTCCCCAGCGACGTACCCCTGGTAGTCAAAGCCAAGGTGACATCCCAAGACATCGCCCGCATCCAAATCGGCCAACCCGTACAGATCAGGATTTCGGCTTTGCCTTTCCCCGATTACGGCACATTAAAAGGAACTGTCAGCGAAATCGCCCCAGATGCGATCGCCCCTCAAAATCCCACTAATAATTTAGGTACAGCTTATTACGAAGTGGCAATTAAGCCTGAACAAACTTATTTAACAAAACTCAAATCCACCAACGGCCAATTCTTCGGAAACTCCCCGGCTAATGTGCCCCGCCAGTATTCGATTCAATCGGGAATGGAAGGCAGAGCCGATATTATTACGGGCGAAGAAACTGTTCTGACATTTATTTTGCGGAAAGCAAGGTTGCTGACAGATTGGTAATTAGTCAGTTGTCAGTCGTCAGTCGTCAGTTGTCAGTTGTTCGTTGTTAGTTGTCAGCAGTTAACAGTCAACAGTCAGCAGTCAACAGTCAACAGTCAGCAGTCAGCAGTCAACAGTCAACCGCCAGAAAATTAGAAGCCCTGAAATTGAAATAACGTGTCAATATAGAAATGTGAGTTTAATTCTATTCTTTCCTCATGGGCAAACAGCGCGTTCTTTCTGGAGTTCAGCCAACAGGCAATCTTCACCTCGGCAATTATCTCGGTGCCATTCGCAACTGGGTAGAAGGTCAAAGTCAGTACGAAAATTACTTCTGCGTAGTCGATTTGCACGCAATTACCGCACCGCACAATCCAGCAACTCTAGCCTCCGACACTTACACGATCGCCGCACTGTATTTAGCTTGCGGCATCGATTTAGAATATTCTACTATTTTCGTGCAATCCCACGTCTCGGCACACACAGAACTAGCATGGCTGCTCAACTGTATTACGCCGATTAACTGGCTCGAAGATATGATTCAGTTTAAAGAAAAAGCAATTAAACAAGGTGAAAATGTCAATGCAGGCTTGCTAAATTATCCCGTGTTAATGGCAGCAGACATTTTGCTTTACGATGCCGACAAAGTGCCAGTGGGAGAAGACCAAAAACAGCATTTGGAACTCACCCGCGATATTGTCATCAGATTAAATCACCAATTCGGCACACCCGAAAAGCCAGTATTGAAACTTCCCGAACCGTTAATTCGGACTGACGGTGCGAGGGTGATGAGTTTGACAGATGGCACGCGCAAAATGTCGAAATCTGACCCTTCCGAACAAAGTCGAATTAATTTATTGGATTCGCCAGATGCGATCGCCAAAAAAATCAAGCGCTGCAAAACCGATGCCGTGCGGGGTTTGACATTTGACGACCCCGATCGCCCCGAAGCTAGAAATTTGCTGACACTTTATCTCCTGCTTTCCGGCAAATCTAAGGAAGGAGTAGCAGCGGAGTGTGAAAACATGGGTTGGGGAGATTTTAAACCCTTGCTGACAGAGACGACAATTAATGCCCTCAAACCAATTCAGGATAAATACAAGGAAATAATGGACGATCCGGGATATTTAGAGTCTGTACTACGTCGCGGAAGAGAACAAGCAGAAGCTATTGCTAATCAAACTCTAACTAAGGTTAAGACAGCTTTCGGTTATTCTTTACCTGTTTAGTGGTTTGTGGTTAGTTGTTATTGGTTACTGGTTAAGAATGACAACTGCCAACTACCCACTAACAACTGCCAACTGTCAACTAACAACTGTCAACTGTCAAATAACAAATAACCAATAACAGACAAATAATCATGAACCGTTTTCGCACAGCCTGCACCACCCCCGGAGAATTTATAATTACCGCCGAAGTTGCCCCGCCAAAAGGTGGCGACATGACTCACACAATTCAAATGGCTGAACGCCTCAAAAACCGAGTGCACGCCATTAATATCACCGACGGGAGTCGCGCAGTGATGCGAATGTGCCCCCTAGCAGTTTCGGCAATTTTAGTGCAGCACGGAATTGAGCCAATTTGTCAAGTTGCTTGTCGCGATCGCAATCAAATTGGTCTGCAAGCGGATCTCATGGGAGCCCACGCTTTAGGCATTCGCAATGTATTAGCACTTACAGGTGATCCCGTCAAAGCGGGCGACCATCCTAAAGCAAAAAGTGTATTCGACTTTGAATCAGTACGACTGTTACAAGTCATTCAAAAAATGAACGGCGGCTTAGACTGGAATGACAAACCTTTAACAGACGGATTTACTGATTTATTTGTCGGTGCTGCCGTCGATCCGCAATGCCCCAGTTGGTCTGGTTTGCAAAGTCGATTTGAGAAAAAAGTAGAGGCTGGAGCACAGTTTTTTCAGAGTCAATTAATTACAAATTTTGAAGTTTTGGATAAGTTTATGCACCACGTTGCTGCAGGCTGCAACAAGCCAGTTTTAGCAGGAATATTTTTGTTTAAATCAGCTAAAAATGCTGAATTTATTAAAAAATACGTGCCGGGAGTTCACATCCCACAAGAGACGATCGATCGTTTAGCAAAATCTCCAGAACCCTTGCAGGAAGGCATAAAAATTGCTGCCGAACAAGTCAAGCTAGCGCGGCAGATTTGTCAAGGAGTTCACATGATGGCTGTCAAACGAGAAGATTTAATTCCTCAAATTTTGGATTTGGCAGGAATCGAGCCACTGAGCTAAAATTAACCCACGGGGCGGGTTTTATTAACTATTAATGCCTAACATTAACGATCTCATAAACCTGCCCACCCCCGCGCTAGCATTTTGAACATCAAACTGTAGGGGCAGGTTTGACCAACCATCAAGGTGTAAAAGTAATGATCTCGTAAACCCGGCCTCCTCCGTTGTAGATAATCCAATAACTTCTGAGTTTGATTAATAAACTACTTTGAAAAATGCACGATCGACTAAACGGTTATTAAATAGGAGCAACTAACAATGACTGACTCAGAAATACTTAATTCTGATACCATTAAAACACTAAATACTAGCATATCCAAAGTTACAGTTTACACCGATCGCGCTTTGGTAACGCGCCGCGGTACGGTATCTCTGACAGGAAACGAGCGAGAATTGGCGATCGCCTCTGTACCCGCAACCCTCGAAACAGAGTCAGTCAGGGCCACGGGTGCGGGTACGGTTGCAGTGCGATTGCTGGGAGTGCGAACCGAAAGAGTGTTTAGCAGCGAACCAGTAGGCGATCGCACTTCCGAATTAACCCAACAAATTAAGGAGTTACAAACCCAAAGACGGGGAATTAACGACAAAATAACCGCCCGAAAAATTCAGCTCCAATTTGTGGAAGGTTTGAGCGAAAAAAGCGTCGGTTTCTTTTCCAGCAGCATCGCCAAACAGCAGGTAGGTTTAAACGAAACTGGCGAATTGCTCAATTTTTTAGGAACTAATTACCTAAAATATGTAAGTGCGATCGCCCAACACGAAAAACAGCAGCGCGAAATAGACAAGCAAATAAAAGCTTTGCAGCAGCAGTTGGGGCAAGTACAAACTCCCCATTCGCAGCAAAGTTTTAACATCATTGTTGCCATTGAACCCAGTGGCAGCGGCAATTTTGAACTAGAAGTTTCCTATGTAGTCACGCGAGCCCGTTGGACTCCCCTTTACGACTTGCGAGTAAACACTACCAACAACCAAATTAATCTCAATTACCTAGCCGAAGTCAATCAAAATACAGGCGAAGATTGGACGGGAGTAGCGCTGACTTTATCTACAGCAAAACCCGGAATGGGAACTCTCCCACCAAAACTAGAACCTTGGTATATTGATAAAACCGAGCCAAAGCAATTTTTTGGTAGGGGTTCATCAGAGAATGATTTTTTAGACCTAGAAGAGGTATTATCTGAAGGTTTTGCAGGCCGTTCACGCTCCATAACACGAGCGCCCCTAGCAGCTCAAATAGTCACAGCCCAAGTATCTAGAGAAGGCGGTACAGTCTCATTTCAAGTAGGCGGAAGTACCAAGATTCCCAGCGACGGCACACCGCACAAAGTTACTATTTTCTGCGAAAATTATCCCTTTAAACCTGAATATATTGCAGTTCCGCGCTTAGTCAGTTTTGCCTATTTGCAAGCAGTTGTTGTGAATCCGCTGACAGGTGCAACTCTTCTGCCCGGTAAAGCAAATATCTTTCGCGACAACACTTTTGTCGGCAGTGTGCAGTTAGAAAATGTTTCACCAGGGCAAGAATATAAACTGAATTTAGGAATAGATGAAGGGTTGAAAATAGAGCGGGAATTAGTGGAAAGACAAGTAGATAAAAAACTGATCGGTCAGCAGAGGCGCACGAGTTACGCTTATCGCTTAAATGTGACAAACTTGCATCAGGTGCAAGTACACCTGACACTACAAGAGCAATTGCCAGTCAGCCGTAATGAACAAATTAAAGTGCGATCGACTCTCACTAATCCGAAGATAGTAGCAGGTGAAATGGGACTGCTAGAATGGATAATGTCTCTGCCGCCGCAAGCAAAGCAAGAGTTATATTACCAGTTTGTTGTCGAACATCCTCCCGACTTAACAGTCACGGGTTTAGATATTTAATATTAAGTAGGTAAAAAGTTGTTTCTAATCAGGACTTTAGTCCTTATTCGCTAGAACTATGAGGACTGAAGTCCTGAGAAACTATCAAATCTAGCGGTAATTTGTAAACTGCAAAGCCATCGGATAATCTTCTTGCTTCAACCGTTGAATTACCAACTGCAAATCATCCTTATCCTTAGCCGAAACGCGCACTGCATCACCTTGAATCGAGCCTTGAATCTTTTTAAACTCATCTCGAATTAATTTAGTGATTTTCTTGGCAATTTCCTGGTCAATCCCTTTTTTCAGTTTGATTTCTTGGCGTACTCTAGTACCACTAGCAGCTTCAATTTTCCCATAATCAAAAATTTTCAGAGACAAATTGCGCTTGGCGGCTTTAGTTTGCAAAACAGTGTGAATCGCGTCGAGAGTAAATTCACTGTCGGTATTCACCGTAATTGATTCTGCGCCCAATTCTACAGTGGTTTTGGTATCTTTCAAGTCGTAGCGGCTTTGAATTTCTCGCGTTGTTTGGTCAACAGCATTGACTAATTCTTGCCGATCGAACTCGCTGACAATATCAAAGGAATAACTAGCAGCCATAAATTAGTAATTGGTAATGGGGCATTGGGCATTGGCCAAACAGGGCATTGGGCATTGGGCATTGGCCAAACAGGGCATTGGGCATTAACAACTAACCAATAACCAATAACCAATAACCAATAACCAATGACTACTGAAAATTAGCCGTTAACAGCCATTAAACTGAAATAGAATAAAGAAACAGTGCAAGAAGAACTAATCGCAAACATGAGCGATCGCCCCAGCGGCACATTCAGAATATAGAAAACCGAAAACAACAACCGGGCGATCGTAAAAGCGATCGCAGCCCAACCTGCCGGTTCCGAATCTACCCCCGTCACAAAAGCCATCAAAGCCGCCGCTGAAAACAGCATAAACGTCTCAAACGAATTTTGGTGAGCCCAAGTTGCCCGCTGAGCGTAAGCAGGCAACCTCTCAAACATAGCGCGGGGGGCTGCTTGGTCATAGCCTAGCTGCAAGCGGGCGAACGCAACCACCAAAAACGGTGCGTAAACCAGCGCAGCAGCAGCAGCAATACAATCAAGCAGAATAACCGACACAGGTAATCCCAACAGCATCATCCGCCTCGCAGTTCAATCAAAATAGAACAGAGTAACTACCTTGCGCTGTTCCTCCGCATCCTGGCAAGTTTTCAGCAAAGTGTGGCTTTCGTGAAAAGCAAAACAGATCAGTTGCTGACAGCGAGAAATAATCTCCTGATTGCACATAGCGCTTGCTTCCGGGAGAGACAAGCTATCATTTTTGGGATTTTCTACCAAATGTATCACTTGTTCGAGTTGGTCGCGAGACTCCCGGGGCTGGCGACTCATACTTTGTGGCAAAATCACCGTCAGCAGATTAGGATCTGCTCGCATTGCCCCCCGAATTGCGGCTGAATTGGTGCCTGTAGCGCCAGAAGTGATGAGCTGATTGCCTCCCAGAACTATGGCGTAGCTCAGCATCTCAATTAGCTGCTGGTGGGTAATAGGAACGTGGCGAGAACCCAAAAGAGCAATCCGCTTGGAGCCGGTTTGCTGGATCGCCGCAAGTTCTTGTAAAAAATCATCTACTCTGGGTAGCTCAATTGATTGACTCAAAGAATTTATTAAATTAAATAAAACTACGTTGTGGATTTTAGCAGACTCACTAGCCATTGCCGCCAAAAAGAAGTTAAGAATTGCTGATTTACCAGATCAGACTAGAGGAGCGGCAGATTTGAGGAAGCCAGAAGGCAGAATGTCTCAAGACATTCGGCAGCCGGAGTTCAAGGTAGAATTCAAGAAAAATTGAGAATTTAAGAATTTTAGCTTTTTATTTATTTAAACAAAAAATTCTCTCTGCCGAATACCTTCTTCCCTCAGCTCCGGCTCTCTTATTAATGGACTCGATCGCTCAGGCCCAAGGATGCCATCATGCCATCAAGGTCAAAATGTTCTGCCATTAGCTGAGTAACGCATTCCACCTTGATCGGTTCGTGCAGGCGCACGCTGCCAAAGGTGCTGTCGATAATTTCCACCGTGGTTAAGGTATCCAAATCAACAGACAACACCGGAATTTCCATTTCTTCTGCCCTGCCAATCACCAGGGGAGAAGGAGGCAAGTGGCCTGTCAAAATTAAGCACTGAGTCGAGCTTTCCAGAGCCGCGAGCTGAATGTCCGTGCGATCGCCCCCCGTCACCACCGCCATATTTCTCGCTTTGCGGAAATACTTCAGAGCCGAGCTAACATTCATCGCGCCAATTGTCAAGGTTTCCACCATCAAGTCCAAACGGTCTTTACGGCAGAGCACATCAGCTTTCAATTGGTGCACCAATTCTTTGACGCTGACACTTCGCAGCAAAGCACTTCTCGGCAGCATTCCCAAAACTGGAATACCCGCAGCCTCCAGAAAAGGCCGCACAGTCGCCGTTACGGATTCGAGTTTGTCCGTGGGAACGTCATTGAGTACCACGCCGAGCAACCGCGAACCCAAACGCTGTTTAGCCGACAGCAAATCGTCTACATACAGATCGATCGGGCGGGCTACCAACAACACAGAGGCATCAACTGCCTCAGCGACTTGAACCAAAGACAAGTCAAACAGACTACCTTCCTCCAAATTAGCTGGGCCTTCTAACAGCACCAAGTCTCCGCTGGGAGCTTGCAAATATTGTGCTAAAGACTGGCGGTAATCTGTCTTGTCTTCTCCCCGCAAACGCTTGTGAACCGTCTCTTCATCCAAATACAGCAGTGTTGACGGCATCTGACTTTCTGAGAGCTTCAGCGTCTCTACCGCGAACCGCACGTCTTCCTCCTCGATCCCACCTCCCTCGGAGCTGAAACAGGTTCCCAGAGGTTTGCCGTAGGCGACGGCCAGCCCCTTGTCCCGGAGTCCGAGTGCCATCCCCAGGGCGATGGCAGACTTGCCACTGTAAGCTTTTGTGGAACCGATCAGCAAATATTTAGTCAATTTGGGTACGCCTTCAATCCTCAATTTGCACCTGTCTATTTCAATAAATTTAGTTTTTTCTACAGTATTTCTGAACTGCGACTCAATTTGGCAATACTATTATACTCGATTTTGTCGCTTTTGGGCAGATTGTTTTTTTGCGTAAAATTTTTATTCACCTGTTCGCAACCCTTTTCTTCCCATTCTTTTTACTTGATTTTGGAAAAGCAGTTTTTAAATTGTTTGTTTAACCAGCCGTTTTTAATAATGATTTATCGCCCATTATTCCTTTAAAAACCGATTTTAATTATAAAAACTTTTAGCCATTCTTATTACTAATCTTAGATATAAACACCGACTTTTATAAAATAAAAATAATAGGTAGTAGAAGTGGATGATTTCACTATAAAGCACCTATTGAGAGGGCTTGGTGCAGTTTTTGTTTGGTATATAGCAATCATCGCATCATTTGTGAATTTCTTACCCACTCCCCTTCGTAAGGGGAGGGTGCGGGTGGGTAAAAAAAATACGACTCATTTAGGATTGTTATAATACAGCTATTTTGTAGGAATAAAGCCCGGTGCTTGCCTTCTCATTTTTGCCTATAATTGAAAATCGATAGGTTGTATTATTAGTTATTGATTATTAGTGCTATCGCCAGCGTTCAAACTGAGCGGTGGCACTGCGAGCAATAAGCTGCTTAGAATCGGGCTTATAGCTTCTAAACACATAAATTGTCTGGCGGCGTGGGCTGGCATTTCGGCAGCCCAAAGCCTGATGGCAATGCTAGCCCGATCGCAGTTCAAGGGCTGTAGATTGAGTTTCCTTGGGCGGATCTACAGCCCTTTCTTCTCAGTTACCGAGTCGCAAAATTTGAACGAAATCGGACGGCGCGATTCGCCTCACGGCGATAGCTTCGCTCGCGCGTACTCGCACAGTACCAATATCCGAAATAGGTTTTTGCGCTTGTCCCACAACAAATACAGCAGTTTTCAATTGGATGAAATACAGGTAGGGACTCAGGCTTTGCCTAAGTCCCTACGAGAAATCCGTATCACGCTCAACAGAAAACTGCTGTAGATTTACTTTAGGAATAGGGATAAGTGCTGACACCCAAAGGGATTATTGAGAATGATCCAAAAACTCACTCTTTCCGCTTCTCAAATAGGGCTGGCGCACCAATCATGTAATGTTGCCGTCGTGGCTTTACACTATTGGTGCGCCAGTTATAGCGCCCCTCAATCGATTTTAGATTTTAGATTTTAGATTTTAGATTGAAGAAAGCAACCGCACTGATAAATCCGGGGGCTTGCGCTCCGGATTCGGAGCTTTTTTCTCACTCCCCCAATCAATCCGGGGGCCCCGGATTAAATTGCTTGATTGTCAATTGCGGACTTTTGGGAGTGCGGCTGCGGTGAAAGTTATTCATCCATTCGCATCAGCTTGCGGTAAAACGTTTTAGAAAAATCGACAGTACGAGTTCGCTGAAAAGTCAGAAGTACCTCAATTAAGCAACTAACAAACTCAGAGCTTTGCATAGTCACTTCGTAGCTGAGTTCAGCATTGCCGTCAAACAACACCCGACAGCGGGTTAAATCGATCGGCAGCGACGAGATATTCCAGCTAGCGACAAACGGCACGCTCTCCCCGCCGTCAATTTTTCTTGCCCCCTCCAAGGTTTTGAGCTTGTAGAGGCCAATAGCGTGCGGTAAAAACTTGCGCCTGGGCTCTTGACAGAAAGGCGCGTAGACTTTCACTTCTTTGTCATCGGCTGGCTTCAGTTGAGGAATAGACATATTTCCACCTCAGACAATTATTACTAACAGATAGTTTAGATCCCCTGAAAAAACTAGCAGATATTCCAGGTCGATCGCAAGCAAAAGTCAACCCAAATACTCTATGCAGTACCCGTTTACCAATACCGTACAAACACCTAACCCGCTGGTTGTCCTCCCGTCCGCTTTCGACAAAAGCCCAGAAACTGATACAGTAGATGCTTATATCTAAAATCAAAAACTATTGGTGGTTGAATCAAGTAACCTATGCAGGAGAGTTCTTGGCCAGAAAACGACGCTCGCAGCGAGCTTAACTTGGACATCTCTGATTTAGCTCAAGAAGAGCTCAAGAGTTTGACCTCGAACTCGAAGCTCAGCAAAGTATTTGCTATACCAGACATTGGCGACAGGGTGTTTGACGCGGAAACAAAAGCAGAGCTCCCGGTTGCGGTGTCTGTGCCGGGAACTCCCTCTTTTCCTCAAAATCTGTACCGGGGACGGCGCGGAAAAGCCGCCGCAGTGCTGACTGCGATTTGGGCCGGCACGATCGCCCTGCACTTGATTTCTTGGGGTGCGTGGGTAGTGTGGGGGTTGACGGGACTGCTGTGGATGCAAGCATTTCGAGTGTTGTTTGCGGAACCCAAGCCCGCACTGCCGCCTCTTGCCGATGAAAGTCGAGAGGATTGGCCTTATGTGTCGCTGCTGGTGGCGGCGAAAAATGAGGAAGCGGTGATTGCCCGATTCGTAGAATCGATCTGCAATGTAGATTATCCGATCGACCGCTACGAAGTTTGGGCGATCGACGATCACAGCAGCGACGCCACGCCGCTAGTATTGGAACAGCTAACCAAAAAGTACCCCCAGCTCAAAGTATTTCGCAGAGGAGCAAATGCCAGCGGCGGCAAGTCGGGAGCACTGAATCAAGTGTTACCACTGACTCGCGGGGAATTTGTGGGAATATTTGACGCCGACGCGACGGTAACGCCAGACTTGCTGCGCCGGGTGCTGCCAGTGTTCAATGGAGAAAAGGTAGGGGCTGTGCAAGTCAGAAAAGCCATCGCCAATGCTTCGGTAAATTTTTGGACTCGTGGCCAAGAAGCAGAAATGGCTCTCGACAGTTTTTTCCAACAGCAGCGGATTGCGATCGGCGGCATTGGAGAATTGCGCGGTAACGGCCAATTCATGCGCCGCACCGCCTTGGAAAGCTGCGGAGGCTGGAACGAGGAGACGATTACCGACGACCTGGATTTGACGGTGAGGCTGCACCTAGACCGATGGGACATTGAATTTCTCGCTTTCCCAGCCGTGTCAGAAGAAGGAGTCACTAACGCTCGCGCTCTGTGGCACCAGCGCAATCGCTGGGCAGAAGGTGGCTATCAGCGTTATCTTGACTACTGGCGGCTAATTTTGCGGAACCGCATGGGAACTGGGAAAACTTGGGATTTATTTGGATTTTGGGTATCTCAATATTTCTTACCCACAGTAGCCCTGCCCGACTTTGTGATGTCAATTGCGCTGCGCCGGATGCCGATCGCCAGTCCCATAACTTTTATGACCCTTACATTGTCGGTGGTGGGAATGTTTGTCGGTTTGCGTCGCACTCGCAAAGAGACCAAATTTGACGTAAGGCGAGTTTTTGTCACCTGGCTGCAAACGCTGCGGGGTACTGTGTATATGTTCCACTGGCTGCTGGTAGGGACTGTAACGGCTCGGATTGCGGTACGGCCCAAGCGGCTCAAATGGGTCAAAACCGTCCATCAAGGCGCTGTTAATAGCATCAAGTAAACAATTCGCAGAAATATCTCGGCACAGTATCGCCGAACGCCCGAAGATTTTCTGAGACAAAAAAACACCAACGCTCGCCAAATATCTCCCCGCCAGAGCCTAAGAGTAAAATGTGGAAATTCCGAGAAAAAAACACTTTGAAACAGCTTAGGTAATAGGTAATCGGCGAGCGGTAATAGCGAATAAGTAATCGGCAATACAAAAGTCTAAAATTAAAAGATAAAAGCGAGAATTTTTAACTTTTAACTTGACAAAAAACCAATTACTATCTATTAATTATGAATTGCCAATTAGGACGAATTGCTTGTTGCCAACTACCCGTCACCCGTAATTGATAATGGATTTGTTAGAGTACCAAGCTAAATCTTTATTTCGACAGATGGCAATTCCGATTTTGCCGTCGCAGCGGATTGACAATCCCGCCGACCTCAAAGGACTGAAAATTCCTTACCCCGTTGTACTCAAATCGCAAGTGCGGGCTGGGGGACGGGGCAGGGCGGGCGGTATCAAGTTTGTAGAAAATACGATCGATGCAGTAGCTGCCGCCCAAACAATTTTTAATTTGCCGATCGAGGATGAATATCCCCAAGTCCTGCTGGCAGAAGCAAAGTACAACGCCGACCAAGAATTGTACTTAGCGGTACTCCTAGACCCCGTAGCCCGTCGCCCGGTGCTTCTGGGATCGAGACAAGGAGGTATGGATGTCGAAGGGTCGATCGAGCAAATGCAGCAAGTTGCCGTAGATCAAGAATTTTCCCCATTCTACGCGAGGCGTCTCACGCTGAAAATGGGATTGCAGGGAGACTTGATTCAATCGGTGAGCACCATTGTCGAAAAAATGTACCGGCTGTTTGTCGAAAAAGATTTAGACCTAGTAGAAATCAATCCTCTCGGCATCAGTCCAAGGGGAGAGGTAATGGCTTTAGACGGTAAAGTCACCGCCAACGACGATGCCTTGGGACGACATCCAGATTTGGCAGCACTCTCGGAGAAGAAGCTCTTGGGCGGGTTGGCACGGGAAAGAAGAAGTCCCCATGCTGCGGGCGATCGCTCCCATTCCCAGTCCAAAGTTCAGCAGTCGCCGGAGTTTGACCCCAAATCTAAATCCCCAATCTCGAATTCCGAATCCCTGCAATTAATCGAACTAGACGGGAATATCGCGATTTTGTGCAACGGAGTGGGCCTGACAATGGCAACTTTAGATGCTGTAACCCACCAAGGAGGAAAACCCGCTAATTTTGTGAATATTGGTTCCCTAGACCGCTACTATGCAGCAAATGCCCTGCGCGATCGCGTGGAGTTGGGTCTGGAGTTAGTCGCTCAGGATAAAAGCGTTAAGGTGATACTTGTAAATATTTTGGGCAGCGCCTCCAAGACCGAGGAAATAATTGCTGCAGTAGCCGTCTATTTGGAACGGAAAGCTCGCGCTAACCGCCACATCCAAATTGTGCTGCGGCTGGTAGAGATCGATGCTGATGCTGTTAAAAAGCGTTTGGGACAGTTGCCGGTGCAGTTAGCTAGCACTTTGGATGAGGCCGCGGCCGCTTCTGTATCCTCCGCCAAGTAGCGGCAGTCGATCGGCAAAAAACGAGATTTCTGTACAGATGAAGGCCTTCTGCTTTTAACAGATCGAGTGTCAAGTGGGAAAAAATGAATTTAACTCCTGAAAGCAAAGTCCTAGTACAGGGCATTACAGAATCTCCCGCGTCCACCCGCGCCGCCCTGATGATGAAAGCATACGGCACGAATGTAGTCGCCGGTGTTAGTCCCGGTCGGGGGGGGCAGGAAGTGGAGGGAATTCCGATTTTTGATTTGGTAGAACAAGCAGTGGCGGCAGTGGGTCACGTTGACACTGCGGTAATTTTGGTAGACGCTTACTCGGTGCTGGATGCTGCTTTAGAAGCGATCGCCGGAGGAATTCGGCAAATCGCGATCGTTACTGGGGGAGTGCCTCCTCTGGATATGGTGCACTTAGTCAGAAAAGCAGAAGCCACCGAAACTTTGGTAATCGGGCCCAACAGTCCGGGGATTATTGTGCCCGACAAACTGCTGCTGGGAACTCACCCCAAGGAATTCTACACTCCCGGCCCGGTGGGAGTGATCAGCCGCAGCAGCACTTTGACTTACGAAGTTGCCCTAGAACTGACGGAGGCTGGGTTGGGACAGTCGATGGCGGTTTGTATTGGCTGCGACGCGATTGTCGGTTCTTCTTTTATGCAGTGGCTGCAAATTTTGGACGAAGACGACAGTACCGAAGCGATGGTTTTAGTGGGGGAAGTTGGCGGGTGGAGTGAACAAGCTGCTGCTTCTTACATCGCTTCGGCGATCGACAAACCCGTGGTTGCTTATCTGGCCGGCCGCTACGCTCCCAAGGGGCCGTCTTTGGGCCACGCCGGCATCCTGATCAGTTCTCGGGCGGCTGCCCAGAAAGCCTTTGGAGTTACGGCCCCAAACAAAATGGCTGCCTTTGAAGAGGCGGACATACCTGTGGCGGCTCGACCTTCAGAGATTCCTAAATTGCTCAAAAAATTGCTAAAGAAAAATTGATTGCTTTGGGAATTTCCACAAAAGTCCTAACCCTTTTGGGGGTTGGGATAGGGGTAGGGCGGGGGCAGGTTTGGTCTCAAAAGTGTCTGCAGAATGCCACAACAGCCGCTTCAACCCGCCTTTATGAGACATTTATGATTTTTTTACCAAAGCCCTCTGACCGGCGTCACAGGCTGCGGTGCGGGTGCTGGCAAGGGGGCGGCGCGGCGCGGCGCTGGAGGCGGAGTTGTGGGCTGCACGCTGCGGCGAGGTTCGATCGGGCTTTCGGGGCTAGTTGTTTCACTTGTGCGAGTTGTCGATCGCGTCACATCTTGAAGCAGGCTTCGCAGAGTTCCGGCTATACTCTGAACTTTCCCAAAAGCGGTGCGAAGGCTGGCAACATCTACGTAAACCTCGTTGAGAGGATACTTTTTCAGGATTTCTAGCAGCGATACCTTACCGTCATCCCCGGATGCCAGGATCACCGCTGCCCGCAAAGCTTTCCCACTTTCTGTGCGGCGCTGAGTCCGAATTGCTTGACCGATGTCGTCAGTGATTTTTTCTCCCGGAGTGCTGTAAACTACCCTCGCCAGATTAGCAGGCTTTAAACCAATTTCTAAACCCATGAACCCCCGCAGTATTTGCGGGTCCATTTTGGAGAACCGGATAATTTGTTGGAGGGTTGGCGTCGTCGTGCCGTTTTTAGCAAATTCTTCTAAGTCGCTGACATTGATGGCTTGTCTGATCGGGCCAAATGTGAGGACAACTTTTTCTGCCCCTAATGCTCTACTGCTGCTAGATAATATGCTCCCGCTTGTTCCTAAAAGTAGGACAATGCCGATCGATACAAATTTTGTTAATTTCATATTCACCGCTACATTAAAATTATTTTTTCTTTCGAGATTTGTACATTTTTGTACATTATAGATGCAGCAGTTATATTCTACAAGATCCCCAGTGTAATTTGTGCCTCCGTCACACCCACAATCTCGACCGAGACTTTTTCTTATCTTGACTTTAAGAATAAGTAACCATATCTGCCGACCTATTTTTGATTTTCTTCATTCTGCCTTCTACCTTGTACATCAGAGTGCCTTCTACATCAGAGTGCCTTCAGCCTTCTACATAAGTGCCTTTTAGAAGTTATGTTGAAAACCAAGCGCAAATCCAAGAAATCCAAACACAAGCACAGCGAAAAAACCACAGCGCTCAGCAAAAAAGAAGTAGCAGCACAAAAACGCAAAACTTCACAAAAGCGCAATGAATTGGTGCAGGCGATCGCCATAAGCTGCTTAGTCACCGTTGCTCTCAGCATCCCCCTGTTGTTCCTAGCTGGCCCTAAGATTGCTATTGCAGGAGGCGCAGCCGCAGGCATCTTGCTGCTTTCCTACAAATACCCCCGTCAAGCTTTGTGGGCTTTTCTAATTTACCTGCCTTTCAGTGGTACAATTACTTACGCAATTGGCGGCGGGAATGCTGCATTTCAAGTAGCCAAAGATGCTTTCTACATACCAGCCCTCATCGCCCTAATTCAAAGCTGCAAAAAGAAACAGTTGCGCCTGTTCATTCCCAAACAAATGCTTTCTACCTTTAGCATCCTGTTGATGATGGCAATGCTGACTTTAATTTTTGTCAACGGGGAGATGCAGCTCAACCCTAGGGCGGGCGACAAACCAATTCTGCAAGGAATTCTCGGCTTAAAAGTATTGATAGGTTACATACCGCTGATTGCTTGTACCTATTATCTGCTCCGCACCAAGAAGGATTTGGTATTTTTTAGTCGAATGCACATCGTTTTGGCGATCGTTTGCTGCCTTCTCGGTTTGATTCAGTACCTGTTGCTGCAAAGTGGAAAGTGTGCAGGAACCAGAGGAATGACCGGAGCCGAATTATATAAAGCAACGCTGGAAGCTAGATGTTTTGTCGGCGGTTCTTTGGTGTTCAGTCCAGAAGTCAAGATGGTCCGCTTGCCGGGAACTTTTGTCGCGCCTTGGCAGTGGGCGTGGTTTTTAATTTCTAATGCTTTTTTAACCTTTGCCTCTGCTTTTTGCGATCCTTCATTCTGGTGGCGAGTTATCGGTTTATTGGGCATGGCATTAGTATTTGCCAATGCAGTTATTTCCGGTCAAAGAGCTGCTTTAGTTATGGTTCCCCTTGCTACAGCAATCCTGCTACTTCTCACCGGTCAATTAGTTAATTTAAAACGATTTATTCCCATTGGTGTCGGACTGGCGATTCTGCTATTTATCGGTGCAGCTATTAACCCGGGAATTATCGAGCAACGGTGGGATAGTTTTGTTAGTCGCTGGAATGCTGCACCGCCCCAGCAATTTCTCTTTAATCAGTTCGAGCAGAGCAACAATTTTATCATTGACAAACCTCTTGGTAAAGGTGTGGGACGAGCCACTAATTCAACGCGAATATTTGGTGCTACGCAGTTAATTGAAACTTTCCAACCTAAGTTGATCTACGAACTCGGTTATCCGGGAATGATTAGTTTTCAGGTGATGCTTTTACACTTAGCTTTTCTAACTTTTAGATCTTACAGATCAGTCAAGGACAAAAGTTTGCGGAGTTACGGAGCTAGTTTTTGGGTGTTTGTTGCATTTATTACGATCAATACTCAATACTATCCGCTGGATGTAGATCCAGTGTCCGTGTATTATTGGGTTTTGGCTGGGGCGATTTTAAAGTTGCCCAAAATTGATAAACAGGTGCAAGATGAAAAACAGCAGGAAGTTGAGTCAAATGAATTGCAAGTTCACCAGCCCTTAAAGGAGAAAAAAATTATTGCATCTTCCCCAATTTGAGAATAATTTTGAGTGTTGAGTTGGGTGGATATTTTCTTGTTTATTAACCCGCTTTCCCTCCAGGGTAGTGCCAATATAGCCCGCAATTCTGGGTTTATCTGTGCTAAACCCCCCTATAGTATATTTGGGATTTTAAGTTTACTGCGGTTGCCAAACCGGATTGCTCGCATTTAAATCCTGGTCGTTTGTCAATTTAGTCAATGCCGAACTATCCCGATTAATTACATACAAGTTGCTTTTGTCTCCTTGGATTTCGTTAAATATAAAAGCAATTTGCTTGCTGTCAGTAGACCAAGCTAATTCTGAAATTCCCGACGGTTTTAGTCTGGTAGCTAGTTGATTTAGCTGGTTCCCGTCAGCATTGATTGTGTAGAGTTTTTGATTATTGAACTCTCCAGCGACGAAAGCAATAACTTTGCCATCCGGCGACCACGAAATTTCGTCGTAGTTTCTTGGTTTTTGGGTGAGGTTCTTGGCCGTCCCCCGGTTAATGTCGAGCAGGTAGATATCTTGCTGTTCGCCTGATGAATCGCCGGGTTTATTATAATAGTAAGCAATCCGGCTGCTGTCGGGCGACCAAAATATTTTGACGTTGTAAACCTGATTTTGCGGGTGGTTCGTCAAATTTTTGAGGTTGGTTCCATCGGCATTAATTGTGTAAATTTGCTGTTTCGGATAAGCGCCGAACAGGAAAGCAATTTTTGTGCGATCGGGCGACCAAACAAGTTGACTGCCGCCAGATACATATTCGCCGGGACTTTTAGTTAGTTTGGTAATTCCCGAACCGTCGGCATTCATTTTGTAGATATTTCTATCCTTGACAAATGCTACCTGCTGGCCGTCCGGCGAAATGTAAAATTCCGATGAAATTTCTGTTTTAGGCGGATATCCTCCTACTTCCAAATCCCTAACTAATTTAGTTCCTTGAATGCCAGAAGTGTCGCTTGTATAAAGTGATTGGCTACCGGGATCATCAGAGGTAAAACCGTCGCAAGAACGGGCAAAAATAAATTTCTGGCTGTTGGAAAACCAAGCTATTGCAAAATTAGCTGCTTTGCAAGCATCCCCAGCAAACTGTTTAGTTAGTCGAGAACCTTCAGCATTGACTGTATAGATGTCAGTATATCCGCTAACAAAAGCCAGTCGCTGACCGTTGGGCGACCAAACTAGGGGAGGGCTAACATCTATATTGGGTGCAAGTTCGCGGCGGGAGGAACTGCTAGCATTGAGGGCAAATAAATTGTTTCTCACCTCGCTGCCGCGCATCTGGAGGGCGGTAAACGCTAGTATCCTTGGTTTTTGGACTGCGGTTGGGGGAGGGCTGTGAAGGCTCAAAAACAAGGTGATTGAGAGTGTTAGGGAGATTAGGGCGATCGCACTTATCAGCCATAATTTATGGAAGCTGAAAAGTTGCAGAATTTGCAACGAGCTTTTCAGGGGCGGCCAAGATGCCCACACCACACTCAACTTCAACTCTTGTGGAACAGGCTTTTGTGGAACGGGCATCTTGCCTGTGCCATATCGCAGCGGGAAATGCAAGTTAAAACGCATTTTATCGATTCATCTGCTAATTTTTAAAGTGTTTGTCTGTCGATATGTCTCGATAGCCTCAAACTCTGTTTAATTCTGCCAATAATTAGCTCGAACATTTTTTTGCGGGACGGATTCTTGCTGCTGGGAGGCATCCCTAACTCGCAACACATCAAGTTCAAGTCAGTTGCACTCATTGTCAACAATTTTTTCCTCACCTCTTCTTCATTACCATTCTTAGCTTGTAAACGCAGTTCTTCATAAACTTCTAGAACATTGGCAGCCGATAAATTAACAGGTTTATTAACATCAGCACCCCTGGTAATATCCGAAGTTTTTGAGCTAGCAGAAACAACTCCCCGCTTGACTTGAGTCTCAAGCCGGGTTAATTTTCGAGCAACGTCCCGCAAGATTTCCTTAAGTTCGCCAATTTCCTCAACTAACCCCCCGCTTTCTTGTTCGGAAGCAGCCAAACTTTCTTTTTTACTCATTTCAGATACTCCTCACACTCGCGCCATAGTTTTTCAAATTCTCTAACTAATTCTCGCGGCAGTTCTCCCTCATTAATCGCCCGTTTTAGCCCCACGCTTTCCCGAATCGTCGATTCTAAAAATCTAACTTCTATGTTATTATCTTTTGATATCTCGTCGCAAAGTCTCTTTACTTCTCTCATGTAAAACTGAACTTCATTTGTCAGCAATCCTCCATAGGTTTTAGCTTTATTCATAAAGACTGCTATCTTGGGAAACGGATAAGGCTCAATCCGTTTCTGAAGCGAGTTTAAAACTAAACTCAATCCCCTAGAACCAAAATAATCGGGATTGACGGGAATTAATATTAAGTCGCAGCAAGAGAGTACGCTGTAGGTGAGGAGACTGAAGGAAGGCGAACAGTCAAAAAGCATCAAGTCGTATTTGGGGAGATTGGCAGAGTTGGCGATTTTTCCGATGAATCGGCGGATGAAGTCTTTAACACTTTTCCCCTCAAATCCATCGATATCCAACCAATACAATTCTTCAACTGAAGGGACAAAATGCAACTGTTCGTCAATCTGATAAATGGTGTCGAAACCAACGGGGAATTTAAAATTCTGTCCGGCTTTTTTAAAGACTTCTAGAGCGTCGTAAATTGTCAGTCTATGCTTGAGAGATTTTTCGTACCACTTACCAAACTTGTCATCTAAATGACCTGTATTTTCGTTAAGTCCGATCGCCTCTGTGAGCGACATTTGAGGATCTAAGTCTAACATCAAGACTTCTAAGTCGGTTCCTTGGGATATAATATTTCCCAGACTCCAAGTGACGGTAGTCTTTCCGACACCGCCTTTGAAGTTGATTACGGCTATTGATTTAGGACTCATGGCTGGCTTTGTTTGGATTTTGCTCAAATATAAATTAAAACATATTGTGTGACTTTGTTCAGCGCGCGATCGCCCCTGAGCAGTCCGATATGCCAATTGACATGAAAAGCAGGCTATGATATAGAAATAAATAATAAAAAAATCAAATTATTAGCCATCCCAAAGGTGCACTAAAAAAGATATATTCTGGATTTAATGAAAAGGAACACGGCTGCCGAAGTCTCGATGGACTTAATGTTGAAAAGGTTTTATCTAATCCGAATACTTGTGCTTCTCTGAAAACCTTATTTGCATGGTGTTTAAAGGCTTTCGGGGAAATACCTACCGATAAATATCAGCTTTCAAGTGGAAAATTAAGTAATATCGTTTCCGGTTGCATCGGAATAATAAAATCGAGTCAACAGTTAACACTCAATCATTCAGTTTTTCGACCCGCCCGTCAACAGCCAACAGTCAACAATTCCGAAGGATGGCAACCGGAATTGATATAAAATAACCAACGCAAAATTAGATAATATATAATTTTTTAAGTTCTGGCAGGTTTTTACGGCCGACAGAAAGTAAGGTGCGCCGAAGAGCACCCTACAAGTTTTTTTAGCGTTTCACCAGTAAGGTGCGCCGAAGAGCACCCTACAAGTTTTTTTAGCGTTTGACTAACTTCTTAGACACCTTCCGCAAGCGAATTGATTTCGGTGTTACTTCCACCAATTCATCCTGGCCGATGTACTCCAAAGCGCGTTCCAAACTCATATCGACTGGTGCTTGCAATTGCGCCAATTCTTCACCGCCAGATGCGCGGTGGTTTGTCAACTGCTTCGACTTGCAAATATTCAGCTCCATGTCTTCATCTCGGTTGTTTTCGCCGATAATCATTCCTCTGTAAACCTTGGTTCCGGGGGTAATGAAAAATACGCCACGGTCTTCAGCATTTTTCAGTGAATAAGTAGTTGCAACTCCTTCTTCAAAGGAAATCAATACTCCGTTGCGACGGGCGATAATTTCTCCACCGAGGGGGCGATAGTCGAGGAAGCTATGGTTCATAATTCCAGCGCCGCGAGTCAAGCGCATAAACTCGCCTCGGAATCCAATCAAACCGCGAGCGGGGACTGAAAATTCGATTTGGGTGCGACCGGTGCTGCTGACGTGCATATCTTGCATTTCTGCTTTCCGCTGACCGAGCCGTTCGATGCAGCCGCCGACTGCTTCTTCGGGTACATCTAACACCAAACATTCAAAAGGTTCGCAGGGACGACCGCCGATTTCGCGGTAGATTACTTGCGGTTGAGATACTTGGAATTCGTATCCTTCGCGACGCATATTTTCGATCAGGATTCCGAGGTGGAGTTCGCCGCGGCCGGATACGAGGAATTTGTCGGGAGATTCGGTTTCTTCGACGCGCAAGGCGACGTTGGTTTGGAGTTCTCGCATTAGCCGATCGCGAATTTGTCGCGATGTTACCAAACTACCTTCTTGACCGCAGAACGGCGAATCGTTCACAGAGAAAGTCATCTGCAAAGTTGGTTCGTCTACTTTGATTAAAGGCAGTGCTTGCGGGTCGTTGGGACAGGTAATTGTCTCGCCAATATACGCATCAGCAAAACCAGCAACGGCGACAAGATTACCAGCAGAAGATTCTGGGATATCAATCCGCTTCAAGCCTTCAAAGCCCATCAATTTGGTAATTTTTGATTTGACAATCGCGCCACTTTCGGTGATTAAGACTGCTTGTTGACCGATTCTAATCGTGCCGTTGTGGATGCGGCCGATGACGATGCGACCGACGTATTCTGAGTAATCTAAGGTGGTTACTTGCAGTTGTAGTGGCTTGTTGGGGTCGCCTACGGGGGGTGGTACGTGGTCGAGGATTTCTTCAAAGAGGGGCTTCATATCTACCCCTTCGTCTTCGAGGTGTTTTTTGGCGTAACCGCTTAAGCCGGAACCGAAGAGATAGGGAAATTCGCACTGATCGTCGTCAGCGCCTAGTTCGAGGAACAGATCCAAAACTTTATCGACGGCTTTGTGGGGGTCGGCTCGCTCGCGATCGATCTTATTGACAAAAACGATCGGTCGCAGTCCTTTTTCTAGGGCTTTTTTGAGCACGAAGCGGGTTTGCGGCATCGGGCCTTCGTTGGCGTCTACGATCAGCAGACAGCCGTCAACCATGCCGAGAACTCGTTCGACTTCTCCGCCGAAGTCCGCGTGTCCGGGGGTATCGACGATGTTGATCAGGGTTTCTCCGTACCTGACGGCGGTGTTTTTGGAAAGGATGGTAATGCCACGTTCGCGCTCGATGTCGTTGGAGTCCATGACGCAATCTGGGATTTCTTCCCCTTCGCGGAAGATCCCGGACTGTCTGAGGAGAGCGTCCACAAGGGTGGTTTTGCCGTGATCGACGTGAGCAATGATGGCGACGTTGCGAATGGGAAGACTCATAATGCGTCTGGAACGTTAAACGGATCTAACTAAAGATTTCTTAATAATTGTAGCGCATGGAGTCAAGGGCCGATCGAGCGCGGCTGTAAGATTGGAGTGCGATCGTCGCTAGAATCAAGATTATGGAAGCGCAACAAGCGTGAAATTGAGTGTTACACCACGCCTGACGGCAGAGTTTTTTTCGATCGGTAATTTTGAGTTGGCCCAGGTGAAGAAGCTTTGATAGGGGGCGATCGCCCGTATTAAGATGAGGCTGCAAGTACGATCGACTTTATGGAAGTACAACCGAGGGAAATTAGACGTTATATTACCCCAGACGGTAGAAATCCTTTCGCAGAGTGGCTTAGTTCCCTGCGAGATTTGAATGCGGTAGTTAAAATTGAGCAAAGGCTTGACCGAGTTCGCTTAGGGAATTTAGGAAACAGCAAGTCTGTTGGGGAAGGAGTCTGCGAATTAAAAATTGATTTTGGGCCGGGGTATCGCGTGTACTTCGGACAATTGGGGTCAACAATAGTTCTTCTTCTCTGCGGTGGGGATAAAAGCACTCAAGAACAAGATATCCGCAAAGCGTATGAGTATTGGAAAGAATATGGAGAACGCGAAAATGCCAACGAGCGATAGTTACCAGGGCTATCTGATAGGAGCGCTCAAGGATAAAATACACGCTGCGGCTTATCTAACAGCGCATTTGGAAGACGAAGAGCCTGAACCTGGTTTGCTGGAACTCGCACTTAGCAATGTATTTGAGGCTCTTGGCGAACCAAATATGTCTGCTGAGGATGCTAAATTGCATTTGGAAAAATTAGATGTTTTGTTGTCGGGAGAAGGAAGTGCGACAATTTATGTTTTGGCAAGTTGGCTGAAGGTTTTGGGATTGAAGTTAACAGTTGCGGTTGATGAAGGGGATAAAGGGGAAGAGAAAGATTCTGTTAGTGCTGCTGAGTTGGCGGAAGTTGGTAATGTTTGATTTTGGGCGATCGAGCTTGCTTGAATGTCGTTTATCTTAGTCAGGTAGCAATTGAGAGAGGGATTTATTCAATGATAAACAATGACAATTTAATTTCAGCAGTAGGAGTAGATTACAGCAATCTGCGGAATTTATTAGCTGCCCAAAAGTGGAAAGAAGCTGATGATGAAACAGTTTACAAGCTGAAGTAAGTTTTAGGAAGAGAACATCCAGCAGACATCTTATTGGCAGACATCAAAGGCTTTTTCTGCGAAGACCTGCTTACCATAGACCAACTCTGGTTAAAGTACAGAAAAGGCCGTTTTGGTCTTAGTGTCCAGAAGCGGATTTGGGAGATTCTCTACAAAGATTGGAATATGTTGGGCGATCGCGTCGGATGGCGCGCCGACGGCAAATGGATGTACCGCGACGAGCTCACTTACAATTTAAATGCCCCCCCTGGACACCTCCCAGTTAATATATGGGGTCAGTTCGGGTTTTTCTCTAAGTCTAACGATCGCTGGACTGTTGGCGGCAACGAAATACATTGGGTGTTTTGCTTAATAGGACGACCGCCCCATAGAGCGCAGCTTCTCTTTCAAAGGCTTGAGTATTGTAGTTTGTGCTAGACGGGAGCGCGATCTTCGGGGAGATCGGGCTTCAAATTCATCATCAAATTAACCTTGAGTAAAAGCGATCGATTGCTTAACAAATTTGCCTCTGCAATCCGAGCGACTGTTATTTGCAACTCACAAAAAGTAGGGACAAAATCCGCTCCTCTCCTCAAAAAGCCTCAATACACTCTTTCACCACACAATAAATGTTCCGCAGCAACTCCACCTGCAATTCTGACAACCCGTGCTTAATCTTACCTACCAACTTACCCCAGTTGTAGAGTTCTTCCACACCGCGAGACTGCCGAAATTTCCCCTCATAAAAATCTACCCAAAATATCGGTGCTTGATGTTGGCTGATTCTCCAGCGTTTCCGCCACCGGATGCAGTCTTGCAGCGTCGGCGGTTCGACTCCTAAAATTGGCGGCATATCTGCGTAGCTGACAAATTGGCTGATGCCAACTCCCACAACATGGATGACGTAAGCCCAGCAGCGAATGTCCCGAATCTGTTCTGGCTTGACTTTCAAGACTTTGGCAACTGCTTCTTTGGTGACAAAGCGAGCAAGTGGATTTATTTGCTTGGCTTCTGAGTTTTGTTTTGGTATCATGGTTGGTGACTTGGTGACTCCGACTTGTTTGGGGTGACTGCGACTTGTTTGGGGTGAATCCGACTTGATTTTGGGTGAATCCGACTTTTTGTTGGTGAATCCTACTTTTTGTTGGTGAATGCCAAATTGTCGGTCATTTGAATAAATAGCTGTTCGCTCTTCAGTTTTCGAGGCCGGGGGGCGATCGCTATTTATGATGTAAATATTTTAAGGCCAATACTGGTCTATTGTCAATAAATGGGATTGGTTAAGTTGCGGATTCGAGAGCTGGCTGCCGAGAAGGGTTGGACTTTGACAGAGGTTTCTGAGCGATCGGGAGTTCACTACAGCACGCTTAAGAATTATGCTCGTTCGCCGGGGTTAGCAACGGTTGACGTTACTCATTTGCAAAAATTAGCTCGAACTTTTGATTTGTTGATTGAAGATTTGTTTGAGGTTGTGGAAGATTAGGCGCCGGGAATGCGGTGGCGCTGGGCGGCGCTTTATATCTCATATATAGAGTGAGGTGAAATTTCACCCTAATGTCAAGAGGCGAATTGGTTAAATTGCGAATTAGAGAGTTGGCGGCTAGGGAAGGTTGGACGCTGAAGGAAGTAGCCGATCGCTCTGGAGTATCCTACAATACTGTTAAAAGTTATGCCCGATCGCCCGGTATGGCAATGGCTGACATCAGTGCTCTGCTAAAATTGGCCCGGACGTTTGATGTGTCGATCGAAGAATTGTTGGATTTTGTGGAACAGTAACAAATTACACTTAAAATAAACCAGCGCTACCAGCGCCAACCAGTTCGGCCTCGCAGGGACGATCGACTGTGGGCCCAAGCAACAGATGCGAGAGTTGGCGGATGGGACGGGGCGAAGTCTGAAAGAGATGATATATTCTCAGCGGCAATTGTAGCTGTTCGATCGCCCATATCGGTCTACAATTTTTAACGTTGAGCCTTATTGAAGTGCAGGAGTGGAGCTGGCTTGGATAACGCTAGTCTGTCAAGAAAACCCCCGCAAGCCTCGGAGCTTGTCGCCGACGAAATTCCAGAAGCAGTGCGAGATCACCCATACCCAGAAGCAGGGCAGAGTCAGTCTAAGAAAAAAGGGCTGATTTGGAAACTGCTAGGGTTGGCCGCACTAGCCTTTGGGGTCAGCATCTGGCTGCACCTCAACTTTAACTTGTTCCCCGCCACCAGTCAGGCAGAGCAAACTCAACAAGACTCAGCGCCGACAAGTTCCGCGTCTCCGTCTGTCGCGAGTCCAGCTACCACCCCAAAAGTCCCCGCAATCCCAGAAAACCTGCTGGGACACTTGCCGTACCCAGAAGCACCAGCCAAAGACTTAGTAGGCGTCACCTCCGACGGTAGCGTCAAACTCCGCTCCTCAGCAGCAGCAAAATATCAGGAAATGGTCAACGCCGCAGCGGCATCAGGCATCTATTTCGCTCCCATATCCGGCTTTCGCTCCCTGCAAGACCAACAGCACGTATTTTTTGACGTGAAAGCCGAACGCAGGCAAAACGCCAGCAAGCGAGCCGAAGTCAGCGCCCCTCCAGGTTACAGCGAACACCACACCGGTTATGCGATCGACATCGGCGACGGCACCGCCCCGGAACACAACCTCAGTCCCAGTTTTGAAAATACCGAAGCATTCAAGTGGTTAGAAGCCAACGCCGTCGCCTTCAGCTTTGAAATGTCCTTCCCCAAAAACAATCGCCAAGGCGTCAGTTACGAGCCTTGGCATTGGCGGTTTGTGGGCGACAAGCAAAGCCTCGAAACTTTCTACAAAGCTCATTCCATGAAAAAGTAGATGTCAGTTGACAGTTGACAGTTGACAGTTGTCATTTGTCAGAAGGAAGGCACTACACGGATTAACACGGATACAAGGATAATAGACTCTCCCACTCCCCCACACACTCTCTCCCCCTATCCCACATTCCCCCACTCCCCACTTCGTTGAGCCAAACTCGTGATTGCAATCTATCCAGGCAGCTTTGACCCCATTACCTTCGGTCACGCAGACATTATCGAGCGGGGATCTAGACTGTTTGACCGGGTAATTGTTACCGTAGTCAGAAACCCCAGCAAAACCCCTCTCTTCACCGTAGAGGAACGGATCGAGCAGATCCGGCGCTCTACCCAACACTTGCAAAATGTAGAAGTAGACAGTTTTGAGGGTTTGACAGTAAACTATGCTAAGATTCGACAAGCCAAAGTGCTGCTGCGGGGGCTCCGGGTATTAACAGATTTTGAAATGGAACTCCAGATGGCCCACACCAATAAAACCCTTCTGGGTGAAATTGAAACAGTTTTTTTGGCAACTTCTAACGAGTACAGCTTTTTAAGTAGTAGTGTAGTTAAAGAAATAGCCAAGTTTGGTGGCTCCGTAGATCATCTTGTTCCGAAACACGTCGCCCTAGATATTTACAAATGTTACGCCAGCAGGAACCAACTCGCATCGAACCCGACACTACCGGACGCGGCACTGAGAACGAATCACCTCAGAACACAGCCACCTTCGGAGACCCCACCCGAACCGCAGGAGTAGACATCCAGCGGGAATTGAATCGGCTTGAGGAAATTGTTCTCGACAGTCCGCGAATTCCCATGACCAGACGCACTCTGGTGGATGAAGAACAGTTGCTCGATCAGTTAGACTTGGTGAGGTTAAATTTGCCGATCGCCTTTCAGGAAGCCGAGACGATCATCCGGCACAAGGACGACTTGCTTCAAGAAGCGGAACTTTACGCTCAGGAAGTGATAGAAGCAGCAGAACAGCGAGCAGCAGAAATTTTAAACGATATGGGCTTGCTCCAGCAGGCGAAGATAGAGGCAGATCAGTTGCGACAGCAAGTTTTGCTCGACTGCGAGGCAATTCAGCAGGCGACGCTGGCGGAAGTCGAACAAATTCGCTACCAGGCTCAAGAGGAATTGGAAGAGATGAGAGTCAGGGCGATGGCTGAATGCGAGGAAATTCAAAACGGAGCCGACGATTATGCCGACCAAGTTCTCGATAATATCGAGCACAAGTTGAGCGATATGCTGCGCGTGATCCGCAACGGGCGCGATCAGTTGGATAGTGTTTCTGCGTCGCACATCCATCACAGCAACGGTTAGCCAACAGTGAACTCATTGCTTGAACATTTCTAAAAGTCTACCTAATTTAGGTAGACTTTTTTTCGCAATAGTCTCTATAGTCTTTATTTCTCAGTCCCAGCAGTCGGTGACTTATTTTTGCCGACATAAGTTTTGTGAAGATAGGAGCAAATATAAAATTTTATGCTAGAGTTTGGTGAAAACTCATCAGACAAAAAATTCCTAATTGGGTTCCAATTTTTACAATCTAATTTTTACCATGCAAAAAGTTTCTAATCGGTTCGCTGAATTTGATTTGATCCGAGCTTTAGCAATCGTCAGTGTGGTGATTACTCATGCTGGGTTCTTTACATTTCGCGATCGCAGAATTTTATTTGTGGCGATCGATACATTTCAACTATTTTGCGTACCTGCATTTTTACTGTTGAGCGGTTTTTTTCTGAGCAACAAACTGGAAAATCAAAATAATCCCGCACTGGTAGTCAAAAAAAGACTGTCAAAAATTATACCCCCTTATCTGTTTTGGTCAGTAGCTTTGTACATCTTAAATAATTTGGGAGAAATCCAAAAATTTGACTTACTTTCATTACTCAGAGATATCTTGACGGGTTCAGTGATGCCTCCCTATTACTTCATCGTTGTGATTGTTCAATGCTACGGCTGGTGGTGGCTTCTCGTGAAATTAAGATTTTTAGAACCCAGAAAAGTTTTGGCTTTGGGCTTAACAATTCAAACAATTTTTACAATCTTCTTCTACTTAACCGCTTTCCAATACATATCAATACCTCTACCTTTGATGGAGCGCTGGATTTTCAGTTGGATTTTGCCATTTTCAACTGGTCTATTTTTGGGCAGCTCCTATGACAGAATTCAACCCGTTCTCGAACGGATGAAAATGCCAATTTTAGGGGCAACCATCCTTTTTTATGTAGCTAGCATTTTGGAATTTTACCTAAAAAGTGGAGTTAATTCGGAGGAATGGTTTCTCCGATCGTTTTTTAAACTCTCTGCTCAAGGATACGCAATTTTGTTCGTATTGTCGATCCTCGCATTTTCTAAGAATATTGCACTTCCCAGTAGAGTGTCTGGGTTAGTCAAAATATTGGCTGCTTACTCATTCCCTATATATCTGCTGGATTCGACAGTAGTGAAATATGTCTTGTTAGTGTTTTATAAGTTTATTGACCCGGTAAATCCGCTGCTGAAGCTGGGCTTTTTAGTTACTGGGACTTTGTTAGGTTGTTGGGCGATTATTTACCTGTTGCATAAAGTTTTGCCGTCAAAATACAGCCAGTACATTCTTGGAATTTAAGCGGATTTTGTGTTCAGCGGATGTCTTCATAAAACTGCTTGAGATACCTTGGGGAAACGCCAAAACCCCACAAAAAACCAATAGAAAGATAGATCGCAATAGCTTTAAATTCGCCCCAAGTTGCAACTCGACGGTCGCTACTTTCCACTACCCGATTGACTAACTTAAGTCTCCCCCGTCGCACTAACTTCAAACACAAATCCGCTTCCTCCATAATTGGCAGCGCGACATCGAAACCAGCGCATTCCCAAAAATCGGTACGGCGGCAAAAAATAACTTGGTCGCCAAACAGCAGGCGCAATCCTTTGAAAAATAAATGAGGTCGAAATAACAGCGGCGCGTAATAAGTTTTTAGGTAATTGTGGAGGGAAAAACCCCATCTTGTTTGCTGCGAACCAGCCATCAGGGAGATAAACCCGCCGCCGGCAATTTCGGCATCGGACAATGTTTTCTGGATGACTGCTACAATGTCGTCGGGAACTAAAGTATCGGCGTGGAGAAAGCACAGAATTTCACCGGTGGCGACTTGAGCACCTAAGTTCATTTGCAGGGATCGTCCGGCTATACTGCTAGAAATAACGCGGATGCCGGCAGAAAGTGCGATCGCCGCTGTTTCGTCTTGACTGCCACCGTCTACCACCAACACTTCCCAAGCGGGAGGATTAAGAATGCTGAGTTGGCGGAGGGTGCGTTCCAGACAAGTCGCTTCGTTGAGGGCTGGGATGATAATAGAAACGCGATCCATCTGGTTGAAATTTATGCCAAAGATATTATAATAAACAACTGTGGCGATTCACAACTCACGAGAAAATAAAACTTACGCGCACAGATTCAAAAACCCGTGTCTGCCTGTGAACTCGTCACGAAACATCCGATTTTCTACAGAAATTGGTTTTTTTGGCGTCATTCCTATAAAATCACGCAAAAGTGCAATCGCCATCTATATTTTCCACTAATCAGGACAGAGAAAATCGTGCAGAAAACAGCAGTAAAAAATGATTTAGAATTTTATGAGGAAAATGCCGATAATTGGTGGGACGAAAATGCTAAAATTTATGCCTTATACCATCTAAATAAACCCAGATTTGAGTTTTTCGACAGACACGCGACTACTTGGCAAGGGCTGAAAACCTTAGATGTCGGGTGCGGCGGCGGCTTTTCTTGCGAGTTTATGGCCCAGAGAGGTGCTATTGTTTCTGGAATAGATCGATCGGACAAATGTATTGTAGCAGCTCAAAATCACGCAGTTACCAGCGGTTATGAGATTGACTACAAGCAAGGTTTTGCCGAAAATATGCCCTACGACGACAATACCTTTGATGTTGTAATCTGCGTGGATGTTTTGGAACACGTGGCCGATTACAAAAAAGTTGTGTCTGAGGTTCACAGAATTCTCAAGCCTGGGGGACTGTTCTTTTTTGATACAATCAACCGCACTTTTTCCTCGCAAGTTGTGATGATTGGGCTGATGGAAAATATTTTGCAGGAAATTAGGCGGGGCGTTCACGATTGGGAGAAGTTTATTACCCCCGAGGAACTATCTGTGGTAATGCAGGATATTGGTTTTGGCTATATTGAAATTAAAGGTTTTGATATGTTTGGAGAAATTGGCGCTATGTTAGCCGCAATGTACGGGTTTTGGGAAGATTTTACACGCGGCAAGCAGGTGTTTCCTTCGGCGGGTATTTTTAAACAAGTCTCTCAAACTCTAACATCTAATTTCGCTAACTATATAGATTACAAAAAATCAGGGTTGTTTAAAATCCAAATTAATGAGGATAAGTCGATTATGTATGTTGGGGTTGGGGCAAAGAAGTAGTGTGTTGACTGTTGACTGTTGGCTGTTGACTGTTGGCGGTGGGCTGTTTGTTAACTGTTGACTGATGTAGAACTTACGGATAAAGACTAAAGAAACCGGGTTTTTCATTAGTGTCAAAAGCCGGGATGCAATATTTTCGTCCATCAAACCCGGTTTCTGCGTAAGTCCTATGATGACTGATGAGTGTTTTAATAATTAAATGAGAACTATTAGCAAGTATTTGGCGGTGAACCGAATCGCCAATCGCAGTTTTTTTGACCCAAATGACCGCACCGTCTCAATTGACGGGTACAAACGCTGCTTTTAAACCCAGATACACAGCCCACTGCAACAAAACTTAATGTTGGGCTATTGACAATTTATCTAGATTGCATGGTAGCTTATTGAATATTAATTGCAATAACTGCCGGAAGTTAACAGTACCTGGAGGTCAATCACCGTGACAGCAGCAATAGTTTCCGCGTCAGCCTCGCCAATCAGCGACGGACAACCAGCCGACAGCCAAAAACTGATGAGTTTGGGTAAAAATTCCGAAATACCTGACCTCGATAACTTTAAAGATGTAACCATCACCGTCTTAGAAGGAGTGGGAACTCTCACGGTGTGCAATCAAAAAGTCACTTTAACACCGGGAGTATTTGTGTTTGTACCCGCCGGCATCCCGCGCAGTCTAAAAGTACAAACCACGCTGAATTTGTTACTAATTGACTGCGAACCAGACCCCGATTTGAGTGAGTCAGCTTGGTTAATGAATTTTCAACTTTAAGCAGATGAAAAAACAGTGTCCTTGCTGCCTTGACTCCCTAATTTCTCAGGTTCGCCACAACCGTGTCTACTGTTTTTGTCTGAATTGCAGGCAGGAAATGCCAAATCCTGACTCAAAAAAAACAACCCTCAAGCACTATCCAATTTCACCTTCGGAGTAACAATGTCGAAATCAATTGGTCTTTTCTACGGAACTACAACTGGGAAAACTGAGTCGGTAGCTGAAATGATCCGAGATGAATTTGGTGGCGATATCGTGACCTTGCACGATATCGGCAGCGTTGAAAATGATGATTTTGCGGAATACGAATCTCTGATTATCGCTTGTCCGACTTGGAATATCGGCGAACTGCAAAGCGACTGGGAAGGCTTTTGGCCTGAACTTGATGATATTGATTTTAGTGGCAAAAAAGTAGCTTATGTGGGAACTGGCGACCAAGAAGGCTACCCGGATAATTTTATGGATGCAATGGGGATTTTGGCTGAAAAGATTTCTGAACAGGGCGGTGAAACAGTTGGTTATTGGCCGATAGATGGCTATGATTTTAATGAGTCTAAAGCTGTAGTTGATGGCAAGTTTTTGGGTCTTGCTATTGATGAAGACAACCAATCCGATCTGACGGAATCGCGCATCAAATCTTGGGTATCTCAACTCAAGAGAGAATTTAGCTTGTAGACTTCACGGTAGGGCGGGTTTGGCAATTAGATGATGTGCGAAAATCAAATTACGCACTCAACGCGCCCCCAAAATTTAGCAAATACAGCGGTTCTCAAAAAAGTGAGGTATGCCCTATGCCCTATAGTACCTCATATTTGTGAGAAAGGCTATAAATTATAATTGTGAATAACTCGATATCCAACTTAAAATAAATGAAGTTTAGTTCAAATGACGTACTTTGGTTAAGTGTAAGCCCGAGTTTGCAATTCTTCGATCGATCGCTGCTTTCCTACTTAAATGATTCTGTACCAGTGCAGATATGGGAATACCAACAAACTCAAGACGAAGCTTGTTCTTGAGATATGGCTGTTGAACTTTTGCACGATTTTTTAACATTGCGCGATCGCCCAATTCATCTCATTGGCCACAGTACCAGCGGATTAGTTGGTTTAATGTATGCGCGCCGCTATCCTCACAAAGTACGTTCTTTGGGACTTTTATCTGTGGGTTTGCCATCTGCTATTAATTGGCAAGCACATTACTATACGTATCTTTCAGCTTTTCCCCGGAGTCGCAAACAAGTTTTGAATCAAATAGTAGGCGATATGCTGGGATGCCAAAATCAAATTATTAATCAAAAATTTATATCATATTTTGAGGATGACTTAGCCTGTTCTCCTTGTCCTCACTCCTTATTTAGGATTAGTAATTCCCACGATGAAGGTGTAGAAGTACCTTTGTTAATATGCAGCAGCAAAACAGATTTTCTGGTATCTCCTGTTGTCATGCGTCGCTGGTCGAAATTTCTTAAAAAAGGCGATAGGCTTTGGGAATGTCAAGACGGTAGACATTTCTTTCACCACTTCTATCCAGAACAAGTGGGCGAAAAAATCCTGAACTTTTGGCTATCTGTACACAGCCACCAAGCAATTTTAAATTTTAAGTTTTAGGTGAAGCTTGCTATTCCTTGTTCAATTTACCGAAACTTAATGTGGCAAATACTAGATTAATTTCCGTAATTCCTGGCAATTTTTGCATACAGGCTTCGACTTTTTTGGCGCAGTTGTCACCGTCCATGCTGCCAATTTTATTGGCTAGGATTTTGAGCTATGGAGTTTGAGTTATCCTCAGTCTCTTTTTAAGATTTTAGAATAATTGTAAAAAATATTTAAAATATATTCAGATGTTTGAGTAAATGGTAGGCTAATTTTATTGGATTTGTCAATTAGTTTTTGTGAATAAACTGCAGAGACGGTCTTAACGCAGAGGAAGGTAAGGGTAGATTAAACAGGAATTATTGACAACGATTATAAAATATTTTAACATCTGGTTAACAAGCTCAGCCTTAGACGGGGCTGAAGGATACTGAGTACCGATCGAATTTTAATGACTCGCCCGAACTCCTAAAATAGCGATCGAGCAAGCATACAGCAATTTCCAGGTTTATGGAGTACGGTTGCAAGGGTTTGTCAACCAGTTTGGTAAGTGCTTGGGATTAAGGTGTACTTTATTTGCCTGGAATCTGCTGTATATACTTAAATGTTAGGGCGGACAGAGTGGCATCGCCCCTACCGATTCACAATTTATCAAGAATTATGCCAGCAAGTTTTCTGCCAAAATCGATCGCACAACTCACAGAATCTACCTCAATTGCCTTAGCCCAAAGCATTCAACGAGAGGCAATTACTACTCCCCTATCTTCGGGACCAATTGCCACAACCTACGTACGCCAAGGCAGCGGCAACACACCAATTTTGCTAATTCACGGCTTCGACAGTTCCTTGTTTGAATTCCGCCGCCTGTTGCCGCTGCTAGCTGCCGAAAATGAAACTTGGGCGGTTGATTTGTTGGGTTTCGGGTTTACAGAAAGAGCGGCAGGTTTGGCATTCAGCGCGAGGGCAATTGAAAGTCACCTTTACTATTTTTGGAAAACGCTAATTTCGCAGCCTGTAATCTTAGTCGGTGCTTCAATGGGAGGTGCAGCAGCAATTGATTTCACTCTCAATTATCCCGAAGCTGTAAAACAATTAGTGTTAATAGATAGCGCAGGTTTTGCCATCAGTTCTAATAAGGGAAAGTTTTTAATTCCTCCTTTAGGATATCTGGCAACTTCATTTTTACGCAATCCCAAAATTCGCCAGCGAATTAGCGTCAATGCTTATTTCGATAAAAATTTGGCTTCTCAAGACGCTCAAACTTGTGCTGCTTTGCACTTGGAAATGCCCAACTGGAATCAAGCTTTAATTGCGTTTACCAAAAGCGGCGGTTACGGTGGTTTTGGGGAAAAATTAGCGCAAATTCAGCAGCAGACGCTGATTTTGTGGGGAAAACAAGACCGGATTTTGGGGACGGCGGATGCGGAAAAGTTTGCAAGGGCGATCGCAAATTCTCAACTAATTTGGATACCCGACTGCGGGCACGTTCCCCACTTAGAAAAGCCACAGACTACCGCGCAGCATATTTTAGAATTCATCACCAAAAGCGGACTCACGCAAAAAAATTAAACCTAGGGTGCGCTGCGGCGCACCTTACATATATGTTTTCCCTTGCATATTTGGTATAGTTTGAGGTCAAATAGACAGGTTTCAAACTTTCGGCAAATACTTTTGTACGATCGTCCATCCTGTGAGCAACACAGTCACAAATCCCCCAAACAAAGCCAAATTAGTGCCGATGTGGAGGGGACGCGCCCAAGGATGTTTAGGGCCAATTTGCAGCCCGCTGCCAACAGAAACCAACACCAAAGCTACAACAGCTAACCCCGCCGGTAAATGAGCCGAGTGACCCAAATTGCCGTAGTATCCTAGCGTACCGACTACACCAATTCCCAGCAGTAAAATTACCAAAGTCGCCATCCCCGCACCAGTGGCTAAATGAAAGGGACGCAGCCATTTTGGGCGCGGTTGTTTGGTACTCCTAGCGGCAAACATCCACGTTCCAGTAACGGCCAGTAACAAGTAAGCCAACAGGGAAACACCCATTGACCAAGCCGCTATTTTCCACAACCACAAGAAAGAAGGCAGATTCATCGGTTGCATCCCTAATTAGGATTTTCCACAAAAGGTTTCTTTCCGATTTTACCTGGACTTGAAAGCAAAAATGAATTATTTTGAGAGAAAGTGCGATCGGACTATCCACAGATTGCATCAGTCTTACCTTAAAGTCAAACCCACTTTCTCCGATACTCAGCTTAATTTATGCTAGAGATTGGTCGCTCACCTTTTTAGGAGCCACCTTTCCATTCTAGCTGGCTGGTTTTGCTCTCCATGAAAGGCATTTTATAAAACCCTAATTTTTGTTCTAAGATTAACCGGAAAAAAGGCAGACCTTCAATCAAATATCTTTTCCACAACCTTCTCGGTTCACTTAACAGTCGGTACGCCCATTCTATGCCGACTTCGCTCATCCATTTGGGAGCTCTGGCTTTGCAACCAGCTTCAAAATCAATGGTTGCACCTACGGCTAAGAAAATTTTGACGTGTGTTAATTTGCTCCTGTATTTAACCAGCCACTTCTCTTGCTTGGGCGCTCCCACTCCTATAGCGAGAACAGTCGCTCCTGATTTATTGATCGCGTCAATTATTGTTTCACATTCTTCCTCGTTTTTTTCAAAGCCAAAAGAAGGAGAAAGTGCTTCAACCACTATTTCTCTACCAATTTTTTGGTTAATTTTTTCCTGGGCTTTCTTAGCAATACCTTCAGCCGCTCCTAGCAAAAATATTTTAATTTTCTCGTTATCTTTGTGATACATATAAAATGCAGGGAACAAATCAGAACCAGAAATCTTTTCTTTGAGAGGAGTACCCAAAAACTTGGAGGCATACATCAATATTTGACTGTCGCAGACTCTATAAGTAGATGTATTGTAAGCTTCATAGAAGTCGCGGTCATACTGCAACTTAATCAAGTGGTCTACATTGGGTGTAAATACGACACCACCTTCGCACTCGAGTTTTTCAAATAACTCTGTGATTGACAAGTTATCTATCGAGACATTCAATAAATTAACTGTTTTCATTTATGATGCCCTTCCCGCTTTATATTAAACTACAACCCAAACTATTATAACCCACAATTCAGTTTCGTGTTTTAACTACCTGGGTGCTTCAGTGAACATACTTTTCTCAGTATATCCTCCTACACCCTGCCTGTCTAGTGAGGATTTTTAAAGATTATGTAAAGAATCAGCTCGTTTTAGAAAAAGTGTATAAAGCCAATTTTTAAGTTTATAAGTCGCAACACAGTTTCAAGTAAAAAGCCATCCAGTGCTAATACTTGTTAAAGCATTGCATATGAATGTAAAAAAAAAGAGTTTATGAGATTAAGAGTTTAACCTAGTGAAAAATATCTGGCAACTTCCGAACTGGATTTCATCCAAAAGTGGTAGATTTTTTAGTTTTTGTCTCCAGGGAAGGCAAGCTAGTGTCAAGCTTGCAGTGAAGCAGCGATCGCCTTCACGAAAATCATCCTGATTTTTGGTGAACCAGCGCCTGTCTTCTTGGTGGCGAACTGGTTTTCTTGGCCTTAAGACTTTCTGGAGCTTTTAAGACGAGACCCGATATTCCTCCAGCAATCAGCGCAAAAATCGGGTTAGTCATAGCATTCAAAACACAGTCAAACACGTACATACTTAAGGCTACTCCCAGGGCGGCAGCAGGGGCTACTTTGGGATTAGACCAGGTTCTGGCGGGATATTTGAACAAGCAAAAGACGATAACAGGAAGTAACATTGAAGAAAATAAACTAACTAAACCGACTGCACCGTTGATGCCAAATGCAATAATCCATAAGCTGTCGGTGACCGAGATATCATCACCGTACTCGTTATACACGCGGTTTCCGCCGGAATCTCCCCAGCCAAACATAAATCTTTGCCGCGCCTTTTCCCCCAATATCTCTTCATTGTCAAATCTAAACTTCAAAGAGGCGGCTCGTTCTTCGCCAAATACTTGATTAATGAATGCAATCACGTCTTGGCTCGAAAATTGACCCGCTGCAGCTATGTACAGATAAAACACTATATATCCAATTATCAAGAGCAAGGGCAAAGAGGTGCGAAAAAACTTGGCAGAGAATAATACGATCAACGCCATTCCAAATAAACTGTAGGCGCCAGTAGAACGGCACAGGAAAAAAGCGATAGTTAATATAATTGCTAAAGTCTTGATGTTACGGCCCATAAACTTTTTGAGCGTCCCAGTTTGCCACAGCCAAACAGCAATTAAGGCGGCTGTCATCATCCACAGGCCCACCATCAAACCGTGCTGCATAAATACTACCGGTCTCCACCCCCCCATACGCCTTGCTTGACCCCAGTCCTCAAAGGCATTGACGCCGTAAATCATTTGGTGCAGAATTGGGCCCCTAACCCCTTCAATTAAAGTAAAAGGAATGTAGGCTAACCCACCTGCAAAAATCCCGATCGCCAATTGTCGCAGCCCGTCTAAACTACCCACATACAAGCGTCCTAAAAAATAAGGCAGACCCCAAGTAACGATTTGGTTGATAGTCGGAGAAATCGGGCTGCCACCATTACTAACTTGTGAAATAATTGGACACAAACAGTAAATTACCATTGGCACGTCCAGCCAACCGGGCTTAAAAGAGGTGAGGCGCGCAGTATCGTAGATAAGAGTCCCCAGCAAAATCCCGTAGCAAGCTGCAGAGATTTTGGTATACGGTGGCAATGAGGGGATGGGATAAGAAGCTTGCGGTAAAAAAAGCCACGCTGCTACAAAACTTATAATTACCGCCCGCTGAGCCGGAAACCTCACAAACAGGTAACAAACGACTGGAATAAAGCCGAACATAGCCAGTGGGATTAATGCAACCATAGGTCTTTTTTGGCAGTAAAATTGTAGAAAGAAAACTCCAATTGCCCGATAAAAATTCTCGATTAAACGATCGCCCAACCCCACTCTTTTAAATCAACCTCAATTTTACATCTTGTTCGTTAATTGTGCCTGACGTTCCACAGCAGTGTACAGTGCGGCCTCGAAGAGATTAGTTGCATCCTCCCAAGTATAATTTGTTGCCGTCTCCAAAGCTGCCTCGGACATTGCGCGCCATTCGGCATCAGGCAACTGACAAATCTGCTCGATCGCTTTTGCCATATCCTCTGGGTCTTCTGGCTTGACAAGTATGCCACCCCCGCCAGCCAGTAGTTCCGGAGCCGCACCAGCAGGAGTGCCGATGACTGGAGTTCCACAAGCCATAGCTTCTAAAATTGGCAAGCCGAAGCCTTCGGATCTGCTGGAAAACAGCCAAGCATCGCATTTGCTGTAAAATTCTTTTAGTTGGTCTTGAGTAGGTTCCTTATTATACTCAGTATCCTCTGGCATTAAATGGGGAAGAGGACTATCGTCGCCGGAACTAAATGCAACTAAACGAAGGTTAGGAATTTTTTTAGCAGCTATAGACAAAGCTTTCAGGGCAATATCGCAGCCTTTCCAAGGAGTTGTAGTATAGTACATCCCGACTGTAGGAACTAATTGCTTGCCTCGCGGCTGCTTCGCTCGCGACTGGGGGTCGTAAAACTGTTTGGTGTCCACCGTAGGAGGGACGAGAGATACAGACAAATCGCCGTATTCATTCCGAGCTATGTCGGCCAGCCACTGGGCCACAGCGATTTTGTGCATCGGCAGCCGCCAAGTTGCCTCTACTCGACCTTTTGGTACGTAGTCAAAAGCCTCATAATGTTGGAGAAAATATACTTTCGCTCCTTTGCTGGGAGAGAGTTTTGCCACCCACTCGGCAGTTTCCCACCAAGTAGCCATGATAATGTCGGCATCAGGTACGTCCAGGTCGGTAATTGGACGGTTGGTTTCGAGAACTCGACTTTCGACATCCACTTTGTCAAAGTGAGACTTTTGTGTCTTGGAAGCGGACAGCCAACCCCTACCCCTCAGCAGTGATCGCAATTGTTGGAGCAAAGTTGGTTGCGGCACGGGCATAGACACGATAAATATTTTGTGTCCTCGCTTTTGCAGCAGTTCTGTGTAGATAGATAACACCCTCATACCACCTGTAAGGCTCAGGGTAGGAAGGACAAAAGTAATTTTCATGAATAGATGCTGAAGATTGATACTGGTTAAAACTCCTCCATAACAGCAAGTTCGCACTTACCAGCCTATTTTTGGCTTTTCTGCGGGGTGCGGATCTGTGCTGGAGGTGATCGTAACTCGATAGTCGAGCCGATCTTAACTTTGTCGTCAGGGACTTTTCCCAATTACAAATCGGGAGATGTTTGATGACAAGACAAGTTTAACCGGTAACGGAGCCAGCCTTAAAACCTCCGTTGCCCTCTAGTTAAGATTTGGGCAGATCAATTTATAACCTGTATTCCGTCGTCGCTGCGGTCAGAATTCGTGTCGAGACTGCTGCGTAGAAAACAGGACACAGGCGATTTTATTTGTAGCAGAAGCACCCCAGCAAACGATATTGAGTTTCTCCCCAGAATCCGGCGCCGAAAACGCCCGTAGCGCCGAATTTCAAATGGCAGCGCGGCACTTAGCATCCAACCAGAATTTTTTTGTCCGCATAGTAGGGAGAAAAGCAATCTATGTTAACCTCGCGGTTTTTAGATTTGTCTACAGCAACTTTCAATGCCGCTTCAAAATGAGCCGTGGCATCTTCCCAAGTATAATTGTTTACCTTGGCATAGGCGGCTTCAGACATGGCTTGCCACTTGGAATTTGGCAACTGACAGATAGACTCTATGGCTTTTGCCATTTCTTGGGGATCTTCTGGTCTTACAAGTATGCCAGTACCGCCGCTCAAAATTTCAGGAGCAGCACCTGCTGGGGTACTGATGACGGGAGTGCGGCACGCCATCGCTTCGATAATTGGCAAGCCGAAGCCTTCTGAGCGGCTCGCCAGCAGCCAAGCATCGCATTTGCTGTAATAGTCTTTGATTTTGTCTTGGTCGGGTTGAATTACATACTCGGCATTGGCCGGTAGGGGCAATTCCGAGGATGGGGCATCTACACCGAAGGCAACCAGACGCAAGTTGGGGATCTTTTCTGCTGCTATGGAAAAAGCTTTGAGGGCGATGTCGGTTCCTTTCCAGTAGATTGTAGAGTACATTAGGCCCACTGTAGGAACCGATTGTTTGTTGCGAGGACAGGCGTAAAATTGTTTGCTGTCCACGCTAGGAGGAGCTAAGGAAACTTGGTCATCGCCATATTTAGTCCTAGCTAGCTCAACTAACCACTCAGAGATCGTAATTTTGTGCATGGGCAGCATCCAAGTTGCTTCTACTCTTCCTTGAGGTAGATAGTCAAAAATTTCGTGGTGCTGGATAAAATAAGCTTTTGCTCCTTTGCTAGGAGAGAGTTTGGCTACCCACTCGGCGGTTTCCCACCAGGTGGCAACTACTACGTCAGCGTCAGGTACATCTTTGTCTTCTACGGGGCGGTAGCGATCGGTAATTTTGTGTTCTACACCTAAGTTATCGAAAAATGAGGGTTCATTTTCAGGTGGGGAAATCCAACCCCCTCCCCGAAGCAGCGACTTGACTTGCTCGCGCATACTCGGCTGGGGAGTGGGTACAGAGATGACGAACACGGAGTGTCCTCGCTTTCTCAAAAGTTCTGCGAAAATAGATATTACTCGTATTCCACCAGTCAGAGACAGAGTAGGAAGAACAAAGGTGATTTTCATTTTTAAGTCCCGCTGACGACTTTAACTCGCTCTCGGCGCTGCTAGCAGCGCTGATATTAGAGCCCAAAAGGAAAGAGGGGCGGGTGAATATTAATTACCGCTTTCCTGGTGTTTACATAGAATCCAACTGATCGACTGTTCGCAACACCCCAACATCTATCTGCCAAAATATCACTGTCATTGCATTGATGATAAGGATTGATTTGATCGCGAAACAGTTCCTAGAGGGATAATTTTCAGGTCAGCGAAAGTTCCTCCTGAAGATAGATTCCTCATCAAATAGGAGCTTTGTTCGCGACAAACACCAAGCTAGACAACACGCTCTGTTAAAGATAACATCATTTACGATCAAACAGATAGAGATGTACGGGAAACCGAATATCAGCAAACTTTTAATGTGGGGGATAAAGGTAGCATTAACAACAATATGCAGTAGACAGACATCGCCTTTGGCAAAATTTTATACTCGATTCAAGAGGGGAATTCTTACATTGAGAATGTTGATTGCCTCATTGAACCAACAGAGCTAAATACCAATCATTGGTTGTGGTTTTTGGGTAACTGTGCTGTCGGTATTGCTTGATACAATATCCTATTTGGTCAAGATTCAGAGATGGTGGTTTTCTCAGATACCAGCAGGGGCGCGATCGCGCGAATGACCGTTGTGAACGCGCGAATGAGGGGAGAAACCCTGTTTTTCAAGCGATATCCCTAGCCCTCAGTTGTCGTATGTTCCTGAAAAAACCTGGTTGAGGCGTCCACTTTTTGAAAAAATAGGTTTCCCAATCGTGCTACAGAACATAGAGTTTCACCGATATAAATTTAATTAGCTGCCTGAGTTTTAAATTTGTTAATAAAAGGCGATCGCATGAAAAAGTTCCCAAAAGACACTGCCACTGCGGGGCAGAGTATATGTAGCGTTCCTGCCCAATTCCTGTCTAAGTAATTACCGTAAAAAAGATCCTACGCAAATTATCAAATTATCCTAGAAAGATCAAAGGAATACTCAAGGTTGAGCCGCCTATATGGTGCAAACCTTGACTCCTAAGCAGTAGCAGCAACTTCGTGGTATGTATCAAACGATTTCGCGTACAAAAAATTTCATGTTATGAAAGGATCATTTTTCCTAAGTTTGCAATTCCAGATGACAATCGGTGTGCTGTTGGGGCCCGGCCGCCGATGATTGTAGCGATATGTTGGCCACTTTTCAAGCAGCTAAAATTATGTGATCGCCAGCAAAACCCAACCTAGAATTAAAACCAGATGCCTTAACGAAAAGCATCTTCCGGTGGGAAGATATGAACGGTCGATTATTGCACAGCATCAGTCAAGAGCTCAGTACAATCAGCATCAATGCCAGCAAACACTTGTCGCTGCTAGTTGGCATCAACCGCAGCTATAGCCACATATACCTTGCCGAATCTTAAAATTTATCAGGGTACATTATCGCCCGTGGCAGTGGCACGCCGCCGGGATGATGGGGGGAGAGATTAATCTGGAGAGTGAGTTGGGCAAAAAGTCAATTTTTACTGTAGAATTGCCTGCGATTGTCGCTGAAAAAGCAGCTAGTTAAAGAGAATTTGCCAACCAATAGTTGCTAGGGCTAAATCTGCGATCGCGTGGCTGATATAACTCGACCAAAGCGAACGGTAAGTCACATAAGAGTGCGACCAAATTATCCCGGCGGCGAAGACAGCTAATGAACCTAATAGCACAGCCTGCCAGTCGCTGTAAGCTGCTATTACAAAAATGTGGTGGAGGGTGAAAAATAGCGAACTCAGAAATATTGCTTTTGTGCCCGGTATGAGAATCTGGCACTTGTTGCAGACAAACCACCGCCAAGTAAATTCTTCAATCAGCGAGTTAACTAGCACAAAATATGCTTCTACAATCAAGTAAATAGTAGGGCTGCTAATACCTAATTGGTACGATTTTTCTTTAGCAACTACAGGATCGATCCACTGCTGACCGAAAAGGCTATAGATACCCAGAATTACCGCAAACATGAATATTCCCCAAATAGATCCAGCCAGCAATTCTTGGCGCTTGGGCAGGGATAAACTGAGCTTTTTGCGATCGACAAAAACAGACCACGCGATCGGAAAAACCAACAACCAAACTTGACAAAAGACTGACAGTGTTTGTCCCCAGCTTCCAGGGGCCATATACAAGGCTGCTATGATACCGATACTAGCTGCAGGGACAAGCAGTGTTAAAGCCAATAGTGCTGAGTTGCGATCGCCCATGTCCAACATTTTTCACGCTTCATTACAAAATTGGATTAATACCAAAGGTAAAAAATTGCGACGACGGAGAGATTATACCCTTTTCAAGAAACAATGCAACTGTATGCCCAAATTCCCAACCCTTATGCAGTTAGTCATTCTCAAATTTTTAATATAAAATCTAGAAGGGTATGAGTTTTGTGCCGCTTATAAAAGTGGCGCTTATTTGTTGCAAATAAAAATATGCAGTTGCACAAAATTGAAGACTCCGCCGCGAAAGCTGTTCCGGTTGTAACCAAATCTTTATTCAAGGACAATTTGAGAATATATTTGCATTTGCGGCTCTAAATACCATAATATAATCTAATCCCTAGTAGCTGTGTATTTTGGCTGAATGACGATCGCAATTGATTTTGGAACTAGCAACACCGTCGTCGCTCGCTGGAATCAAGTCCTCCAGCAGCCCGAAACTTTGAAATTACCGGGATTGTCGGCAATCTCGGCTCAAAATCCGCCCCTAATTCCCAGTTTACTCTACGTTGAGGACGCTGCTCAAAGTAAAGTCATACTCGGTCAGCAAGTCCGCGACAAAGGCCTTGATTTGAGTGGAGATTCTCGGTTTTTCCGCAATTTCAAGCGGGGAATTGGCACTTCAGTTCAGGGTTTTGTGCCGGAAATTGACGAGCAACTTATTACTTTTGAACAAGTAGGTGAGTGGTATTTGAGCCAAATTGTAAACTCAATTCGCGAACTGCCTTTGCCGATCGACTCTTTGATTTTTACTGTGCCGGTAGATAGTTTTGAAGCTTACCGCCATTGGTTGGGCAAAGTGTCACAATCTCTGCAAGTAGAACAGGTGCGGATGTTGGACGAACCTACGGCGGCTGCTTTGGGTTACGGTTTAGCCGATCGCGAAAATTTGTTAGTCATTGATTTCGGGGGTGGCACTCTAGACCTTTCTTTAGTGCGTTTGGACGCTTCCGCCGACAAAAAGCCCCTCGGTTTTATTCTTAAGTGGGGCGAAAAGTTATTAGCTGAATCTTCAGCGCAAAAAACAAAAGTTGCCCGGGTTTTGGCTAAAGCCGGACAAAATTTAGGCGGTTCTGATATTGATAATTGGCTAGTTGACTATTTTGTTCAAACAAAAGGGCTGGCAAAATCTCCGATTACAACGAGATTAGCAGAACGGTTAAAGATTCAGTTGTCTTTAGTAAATCAGGCTGTTGAGGTTTATTTTGATGACGAAAATTTTGAGAGTTACGAATTAGAATTAGGCAGAACTCGTTTTGAATCTATCCTCGCGGAACATCAATTTTTTGACAAACTAGACGACTGCATGAATCAAGTATTGCAGCAAGCGCGGCGCCAAGGCTTAGAAATTGGCGATATCGATGCAGTTTTGCTAGTTGGCGGTACTGTACAAATTCCCGCTGTCGGGCGTTGGGTGCAGCAATATTTCGATCCGGCAAAAATTCGCTGTGACAAACCCTTTGAGGCGATCGCCCAAGGTGCTCTGCAACTGAGTCAAGGCATAGAAATCAAAGATTTTCTCTATCACAGTTACGGAATTCGCTACTGGAACCGCCGCGACAATTGCCACAGTTGGCACAGTTTAATCAAATCCGGCCAGTCTTATCCGATGAGCGAACCGGTAGAATTAGTCTTGGGGGCTTCTTTAGAAAATCAGCCAAGTATAGAATTAATTATCGGGGAATTGGGAGCGGAAACTGGCGGCACGGAGATATATTTTGACGGTGACAGGCTAATTACTCGCCAACTCGCGGGCCAAACATCGGTACAGCCCTTAAATGATAAAGAAGGAGCCCGCAGCATCGCGCAATTGACGCCGCCTGGGTATCCGGGGAGCGATCGCATCAAAATCTTCTTCCGCGTTGACGAACAGCGCTTTTTGCGAATTACCGTGGAAGATTTGCTGACAAATCAAACATTGTTAGAGGATAAACCCGTGGTGCAGCTAAGTTAAGGATAGACTTTACAGGTAAGGTGCGCTTCGGCGCATCCTACGGATTGCCTTCAAAACAAATTGTTAAAAGCAGATGAATTATAAACTAGAATTTCCACTCTCTCCCCAATTAGAAAAGTATCGCGACACAATCGAAGCTACCATTAAACCTTACATCGAAATTCAAACCAATAATGATGACGTTAATTGGTGGCAAAGTAAATTTGGGGGATTGCCTTATTTACCTAAAGGCTTTGAGTATCCAAAAACTCCTGACGGTAAATATTTATTTTTGCTTGCCCAACTCAACTTTTCTGAAGTACCCTCTTTAGATGGTTTTCCCGAGCGGGGAATTTTGCAGTTTTATATAGCCGACGATGATTTCTATGGTCTAGATTTGGGCAATTGGGCCGATGTAGATAATCCCACAGCCGAAGACAGATTCAAAATAATATATTTTCCTCAGCCCGACTTCCAAGTTGAAAACATCATTACCAATTATGATTTTTTGCCGGAACCCGAACTTTTTCCTGTTCATGGCTGTTGCAGCTTGCAATTTACTAAAAAATATGCGCCGATTAGTACCAATGACTACCAATTTACCGAACTATTAGGAGAAGAAATTAACGAGTTATTTATGAACCATGAAATTGAGGATGAGTACCGAGAAATATCGCAGTCCTTTGGTCATAAAATAGGTGGTTATCCTGATTTTACACAAGAGGACGTAAGAAAATATAGTAGTAAATCCGATCGACAACAAAAGGCAGACATTCTTCTATTGCAAATGGATACCGATTGCAATGAGACAGTAGATATCATGTGGGGAGACAGTGGTGTAGGTAACTTTTTTATTGATGACTCAGCACTCAGAGAATTAGATTTTAGTAAAGTCTTATACAATTGGGATTGTGCTTGAAGGCAGTAATGAAGTAAGCAAGCTAAAAAAACCACAACAGATGAACTCCGATCGAATAAACCGGGTTTTTGACCGAATCTACGGCTGTAACGCAGTATTTCCCAAAAAAACCCGGTTTCTGACCACCGCTGCATAAGTTCTAATAATGTTCGACTATGCCCGATGCCCGATGCCCAATTCCCAATTCCCTAAACCTGAGATTTGTGCACCACCACAGGTGTTCCCACCGAAGCCCATTCAAATAGCCATTTAGCGTGATTGACAGCTACATTTGTGCAGCCGTGAGTAACGGGATTGCCAAACAAATTGTGCCAGTAAGCGCCGTGAATTGCCATGCCTCCGTCGTAATACATTGTATAGGGAACGTCGGGCACGTCGTAGTCCGGCCCAGTCATTCTAGTAACGCGGTGTTTGGTTTCAACGGCAAAGGTTCCGGTGCGAGTGGGAGTCGATGATTTGCCGCTGGAAATAATTACCGCGTAAACGGGTGTATTTCCTTCCCACGCTATTAACCTTTGTCTTGACAAATCTATTTCAATCCACCGTTCGCTGGATTGCTGCAACAACATAATTTTATTGGCAATTATGTTGTGCTGTTCGCTGGCAAATGCGGTCATTGAACCGCCGCAGAATGTAGCAAAAGTGAGGGCGCAGCCGGCAAAGAAAGTTCCCGCGCGACGGAAGTAAGTTGAGTTGATAATGCTGTTCATTTCTCACACCTCGTACTATTTTAGATTTTAGATTTTAGATTTTAGACTTTAGATTGGCTTGTCCTATTTTAGATTTTAGATTTGAAATGTTGGATTTGGAAACTGGACTTAACAAGTTGTTAAGTTTTGGGCGAGAGTTTGGGCAATTTGGACGATCGCGCGCCAATCGCGATTTTCCACTAAGTGTTTAGGGAATAAGTCTCCGGCTAAACCCACGGCGATCGCCCCGGCGTCTATAAATACTTTGGCATTTTCCAACGTCACCCCGCCAGTGGGAATTAAAGGAATGTCTCCCAGGGGGCCTTGCAAGCTTTTCAGGTAAGCCGCGCCTCCCAAAGCCGATATCGGAAACACTTTAACGCAGGTAGCGCCCGCTTGCCACGCGGTGACAATTTCCGTGGGAGAAAAAGCACCGGGGACGATCGGCACTCCGGCATCAACTGCTGTTTTAATCATAGTTAAATCGGTGTGCGGAGTAAACAGAAATTCAGCGCCACAATCTATTGCTTGCTGCAACTGTTCTAAGTTTAATAAAGTGCCAGTGCCAATACTAAAAGTAGGGAATTCAGACCGGAGTTCGGCAATTAATTCAGCGGCTTTGTGGGTATTCCAAGTAATTTCAATAAACTGGATTCCTCCTGCTGCTACCGCTTTTGCCATCTGTGAAGCAAGTTGCTTTTCGGAGGAGCGGATAACTGCGATCGCCCGGTGTTTTTTTAGTAGTGTCAACCAAGATTGATGATTCATGCTAACTGATTTTGCCGCCAGATAATTCAATACAGTTCATATCGGAAGACCGAGCGTTTGAAACCGCGTCTATACAAACAAAATCCACCTCCGTGGGTTTCCGAGGGGGCCGTTAAAATTGCGTTATTTTCTTTACACCACAGGCCAGTGGACTGCGTTTGACTCCCTAGCTATAGTAAGTAAAGCCTCAGCATCGCTCGGTTGTGCCATCCATATTACCGCCATTTGCATAACCTCGCTCTACCCGTTGTAATGACCAACAACTTTAGTCACTTTTCCGGTGGAACTGACTTCCATAAACTCACCTGCCTTCGTGCCTTTTTGGTTGATGTAGTAAAGGACAACACTGGAAACTCCCCACATCACATCAAGCAACTCAAACTTGAGATCAGGATAAACTTCCAGCCCCTTTTTGAAGTAGTTTCGTAGCGCTTCTTTGCCTGTCACTGTCCCAGATGGTTCGTTTAGCAGTTGCGCTGCGACAGGCGATATCAGAATTACATCTTCTGCGTAATGGGACATGATTCGATCGAGGTTATGAGTATTCCAAGCTTCTACCCAATCAAGTGCAAGTTCACGCGCTCTATCTTCAGTGACGATCATGGTTTGCTACTCCAATGCTTTTTTTCGCTGCTTCCTGTGTGCCCACAAAAAAATCGGGGCGATTCCCGACAATCCCAGAATCACCCCAATTATTGATTTCAAACTTTAGATTTAATCTAAAATCCAAAATCCGAAATCCAAAATTGATTAGGCGATCGTCGCCATTTTCACATCGCTATTAGCTAACAAATTTTGCAATTCATCAGCATCCACAGTTTCCTTTTCAACTAGCATATCTGCCAAAGCATTAAGGACATGGCGGTTGCCGACGAGTACATCTTTAGCGCGACGGTAAGCTTGCTCTACCAACAAACGCACTTCATCGTCGATCGTCGCTGCGGTTTCTTCGGAGAAATCGCGTTCAGCCATGATATCGCGACCCATGAACATATTGCCTTGTTGGCGACCGAGAGCTACAGGGCCAAGCCGATCGCTCATTCCGAAGCGAGTCACCATTTGGCGCGCTACTCTGGCTACTTGTTGCAAGTCGTTGGAAGCGCCGGTTGTCACTTCTTCCTCGCCGAAGACAATTTCTTCAGCAATGCGGCCGCCCAAAGCTACCGCCATTTGATTTTGCAAGTAAGACCGAGAATACAAGCCAGAATCCATCCGATCTTCGCTGGGTGTGAACCAAGTCAAACCGCCAGCGCGGCCGCGGGGGATAATGCTAATTTTCTGCACGGGGTCATAGTCGGGCATCAGCGCGCCGACTAAAGCGTGACCGGCTTCGTGGTAAGCTACCAAAGTTTTGCGCTTTTCGCTCATCACGCGGTCTTTCTTTTCTGGGCCTGCGAGCACGCGGTCGATCGCGTCGTTGACTTCATCCATTGAGACTTCGGTCAAGTTGCGACGGGCGGCTAAAATTGCTGCTTCGTTGAGTAGGTTGGACAAATCCGCACCGGTGAAACCGGGTGTCCGGCGGGCGATTTTTTCCAAGTCCACGTCTTTCGACAAAGTTTTGCCGCGGGCGTGAACGTTGAGAATTTCTAGGCGGCCTCCGAAGTCGGGGCGATCGACCACAACTTGGCGATCGAAGCGACCCGGACGCAGCAGCGCCGCATCGAGCACATCGGGACGGTTCGTGGCAGCAATCAAAATGATGCCAGTATTGCCCTCAAAGCCGTCCATTTCGGTCAGCAACTGGTTCAGGGTTTGTTCCCGTTCGTCGTTACCACCGCCCAAACCAGCGCCCCGCTGGCGGCCTACGGCGTCAATTTCATCGATAAATACGATACAAGGAGCGTTCGATTTAGCTTGTTCAAACAAGTCGCGGACGCGGGAAGCACCGACACCCACGAACATTTCCACAAATTCTGAACCGGAAATCGAGAAGAAGGGAACGCCTGCTTCTCCAGCCACTGCTTTTGCCAGCAGGGTTTTGCCAGTTCCGGGAGGGCCCACTAGCAGCACGCCTTTAGGAATTTTTGCTCCGACTGCAGTGAAGCGGTCTGCATTTTTCAGGAAGTCCACGACTTCTGCGAGCTCTAGCTTGGCTTGTTCGATGCCTGCCACGTCGCCGAAAGTCACCTGAGTTTGCGGCTCCATTTGGACTCTAGCTTTGGATTTGCCGAAGTTCATGGCTTGGTTGCCGGGCCCGTTTTGGGCGCGCCGCACCAGGAAAAACAGTCCGACCAAAAGCAGAATCGGGAAGAACAGGCTGCTGAGGGCTTTTACCCAGAAGCCTTCGTCGCTTTGGGGCAGAACTGAAATATCTACGTTATTTTTGGTCAGGATGTTGATCAGTTCGGGGTCGTTCGGCAGGTTAACGAGTACCTTGTTGCCGTCCTGGGCTGTGACCAGGGCTTTGCTGCGATCGGAACTGATATTTATTTTGTCTACTCTCTTGCCTTCGACTTCCTGAATGAATTGACTGTACTTCCAAACTTCGCGGCTTGGGGGCTGTTTGTCAAAAAAAGCCGTTGCTAAGGCAATGACTACAATAGCCAGCAGTGCGTACAGGCCAGCGTTTCTCCACCGTTTATTCACCGAGGTCGATCCTCCTAATTTTTAGTCCCTGTGATTTGGGAATTTTTATTTATGTTCATCAATCTTAACGTAATTGTAACTTGTTTTTGTGTGGTGAGGAATCCCGGCCATGCTGCGGCGGTCTGAGGTCGCGGGAACGGAACTGCCCTGGGCGGCGTCAGCTAATTGGGGTGTTGTCCTAATTTTTGGGTATCTTTTTACACTATAAAATGTAATTTGTCAAGATTATAAAAAGTGGTGGCGATCGCGTTAATCCCTTTTTCGATTAAATAGTCCTGAACGCAGAAACCAGGTTTTTTGACGGAAATACTGCACTTTAGTCTTTAATTGGAGGGAAAAACCCGGTTTATTTGGTAGTTAAGCCTAAGTTCTCTTAAACTGTTAAGGTAAACTAGGACTGACCCAGAAGCCAAGTGTGTTTACCAAAAATCGTCTTAAGCAGATTTTTGCGTTAGTATCAATGGTTGGCTTTGGTGGTTCTGCGATTTTTGGTGTTGTGAGTCTGTTCAGTAGCGGTTTGAGCAGCCAGCACCAACAAAAATCGGCTCCGGTAGCAGTTTCTCAGGAATCTTTGCTGGCGGCCCAGGAACGGGGATATGAGACGGTTTTGCAGCGGGAACCGCAGAATCAGACGGCTCTGGAGGGATTGGCAAATGTGCGGTTGCAGATGAATAATAAGGTGGGGCGATCGAGCCTTTGGAGAAGTTGGTGAAGCTAAATCCTAACAGAGCTGATTATAAGGCGCTGTTGGGCCAGGCGCGACAGCAAAGGGAAGGAAAAAAATAGAGCTAATAGTTAAAATTTAAGGTGCCAACGGAGGTTAATAGATGACCCAAAAATTAACTGAATCTAATATCTCAGAGTGTCAAGCAAAGTTCAACCTCAGCTATCACGTTCCCTTTGCTCATTTGTGTCAACAAATTATTGGATTTGAAGGTAAGGATGTTCTCGAAGTAGGGGGAAGCTTACCTAAAGAGTTTGTACTAGATTATCTAAATGTTAAATCGTGGTCTGCCCTAGAAGCCCCAGATTTTGAAGTTTACCTAGATAGAGTTGCCAGTGCTGCTGAAGGTTCTAAGCTTGGCAAAGTAGACTATTCTGCTTTTGGTTTTACCGAGAGAGAGCTGAGTAATTATAACTTTTTTGCGGGCTACATCGAAGAATTACCTCCCGCGTACTACCAAAAATACGATTTAATTTTCTCAATCGCTGCTTTTGAACACATCCATAAATTTCCTTTAGCTTTAGAAAAAATGTTTTTGGCTCTGAAGCCCGGAGGTCAGCTATTTTCTATATTTACACCAATTTGGTCAGCTCATGACGGCCATCACTTACCCCCCATAACTGAACCTAACCAGGGAAAAACTTTCAACTTTCAGAATTCTCCGATTCCGCCCTGGGGACATTTACTGATGAGACCCCCAGAACTGTGCCGTTACTTGTATCAGCATACCGATAAGGAAACAGCAGATGCGATCGCATATTATGTGTACAACGCTCCCCACATTAATCGGTTTTTTACTGAAGATTATGTAGAATTTATCAACCAAAGTTCATTCATAGTAAAGCGGCTAAAACCTATTGGTTTAATCCCAATCGAAAACAATACTCAACAAAATTTAGAAAAGCTTTATCCGGGTCGAACTCAATTTACTAACAACGGTATTCTTGCTATTTTGGAAAAACCCGAAAAAGAAAAGCCAGCATCATTATTTTTGGCAACTAATGAAACTGAACAAAATGAGACAAGTAATCAGGAGGATTCCAGGGAGAAAGTAAGCGATGGGAAGGCTGTGGTTCAAACCTCTAATGAGAGTGATTCCCAAAACCTTCAATGTGGTATGTCATTACCCTCCTCAACACAAACCCTTTCTGTTTGCATGATGGTGCAAAATTCCGAAAAAACTTTAGTTCTAGCATTGGAATCTCTGGGAAAAATTTATGACGAATTAATAATAGTTGATGGCGGCAGCACAGACTCAACTTGTCAAATAGCTACCTCTTATGGAGCTAGAATTATACATTCACCGTGGCCAGAAAATCACTCTCAGCAACGAAATATTTACTTACAAGAAGTTAAAACAGACTGGGTATTGGTAATTGATTCCGATGAATTTATAGATCAAAAAACTTTAGACTTCCTACAGCAGTTAAAATTAAATGGGAGTACCGCAAAAACAGATAACTTTTGGATTACTCGTAAATGGATTAGCCCCTTTAGCAAAAATCATTATGTATCAAGCCCTCCCCATTATCCTGACTGGCAGCGCCGGATATTTAGATATAACCAGTCTCTAACTTATAGCGGTCAGATTCACGAAACCATTCACGGGCTCACGAAACCGGGCGAAAGATTGTTAGACTTGTGCGTGTATCATTTAGACTTATTAATTAAAAGTGAATCGCAGAGGCAAGAAAAGGTTCGCATCTATAGCTCAGTAAATGAGAAAGATGGAATGCCCCATTTTTATTTGCCAGATATTAGGCAGCTAACTATAGACCGATGGAATCATCAATCTCTCCTTTCTCAAGTTAAGAATTTACTATATCATATGCCCCTGAAATGCAAAGTTTGCGAATCCGATTCCCATCATTTTGCCCAGGGTAAAGTCATGGGAAAATATGATGTAGATTATTTTCAATGTTCAAACTGCGGATTTGTTCAAACTGAGGAACCCTACTGGTTAGACGAAGCTTATTCTCAGCCAATAGCTAGCAGTGATGTAGGCTTAGCGTTCAGAAATTTGTCATTTTCACAAATAACCAAAAATTTATTATTTAACTTCTTTAATCATCAAGCAAGATTTCTCGACTACGGCGGTGGCTATGGTCTATTTGTCAGGCTGATGAGAGATTCGGGATTTGACTTTTACTGGCTAGACAAGTTTTGTCAAAATATATTTGCTCAAGGATTTGAGATTGATGCAGCCGCAAATAACCAATTTGAATTAGTCACGGCATTTGAAGTATTTGAGCATCTGGTTCACCCCATAGATGAGCTGGAAGAATTGTTAAAGATTTCCCGAAATATTTTACTGAGTACAGAATTGCTGCCACAAAGCAATCCTAAACCTAATGAATGGTGGTACTATGTGCTTCACGAAGGTCAGCACATTTCTCTTTATACAGCTAAATCTCTTTCAATCCTTGCTGCCAAGTTTAATCTCAACTTCTACTCAAATGGTTCGTCTCTTCATTTACTAACAGAAAAACACTTGCCGGAAGATTTATTTGAGCAATTGGCAAAAGGAGAATTAGCGGCGGTTAATAAGGAGTCGTTTTTACCGAAAGACTTCTTAAAAGCTAGTAGAAAAATTACTAATATTCAACAAGAAGCAAAGATACCGCCTTCTGAAATAGAAGAGGATGGTGACTCGCGAAGCGGGTTAACAATACTGGTTGATGGTGTATTTTTTCAACATAATAATACAGGCATTGCTCGCGTTTGGAAATCCCTCTGGCAAGAATGGGCCAATACGAAGTTTGCTCAAAATGTTATCATTTTAGATCGAAACGGAACTGCCCCAAGAATTCCCGGTATCCGTTATCGAACTATTCCTCTTTACGATTATGGTAATACCGATCGCGATCGCGCGATGCTCCAACAAATCTGCGATGAAGAAAAAGCCGATTTATTTATTTCTACTTACTACACGACACCAATTTCAACGCCATCGGTATTCATGGCCTATGACATGATCCCAGAGTTGATGGGACAAAATATTGGTCATCCCGAGTGGAGAGAAAAGCATAACGGTATCCGCCATGCCTGGGCTTACATCACCATTTCCGAAAATACAGCCCGCGATTTAGTTAAGGTTTTTCCTCATATTCCTTCAAGTTCTGTCGCTGTAGCGCACTGTGGCATTGATGCCAATTTTTCGCCAGCCGATAGAGAAGAAATTTCAGGCTTTAAGTCAAAATACAGCATTACCAAGCCCTATTTTCTTTTGGTAGGCGAAAGGGTAGGCTGGCATGGTTACAAGAACGGGATATTATTCTTCAAAGCCTTTTCTCAACTTGCCAACAAGTTTGACTTTGATATAGTCTGTGCAGGTGGCAAACCTATATTAGAACCAGAGCTGGAATTGTACTGTTCTGGGAATACTGTCCACACGCTGCAACTAAGCGACAGCGAACTGAGAGCTGCTTATTCTGGTGCTTCCGTGTTAGTTTATCCGTCGAAATATGAAGGCTTTGGGTTGCCAGTCCTTGAGGCAATGGCTTGCGGTTGTCCAGTCATCACCTCTCCAAACGGTTCGATTCCAGAAGTAGCAGGACAAGCAGCGGTTTATGTAAACGGGGATGATGTTATTGGGCTTGTCAATGCTTTGCGGGAAATACAGAAGCCCAATATCCGCAACTCATTAATTGCGGCGGGGTTAGAGCAAGCTAATAAGTTTTCTTGGTCGAAAATGGCTGCAACTGTTAGCTCACTTTTGCTTCAAGTAGCTGAGCGCGCACATTCGGAGAATGCTTCCGTTCAACAGCCAACTGATGCAGGCTTGCAGGGGGAATTCGGGAATGCTGAGAACTCCCAGCCTGTCCCCTCCGCTTTTAAAGTATCTGCGATCGTTTCTACTTACAATTCCGAAAAATTTATCCGCGGCTGCTTGCAGGACTTGGTAGAGCAAACGCTGTACAAACAAGGTCAACTCGAAATCATAGTAATTGACAGCGGTTCCCAAGAAAATGAACAGTCTGTTGTGCGGGAATTTCAAGCGAAATATCCGAATATTGTGTACGATCGCACTTCTGAACGCGAGACATTATATGCAGCCTGGAATCGAGGCATTAAGATGTCGCGCGGAGCTTACATGACTAATGCTAATACCGATGACAGACACCGCCCCGATGCCCTAGAAATCATGGCGAAATACTTGGATGAAAATGCCGAAGTAAGTCTGGTTTATGCTGACCAATTAATCACCAGCACAGCCAACGATACTTTTGTCAAAACCCAAGCAGAAAAGCGCTGGAATTGGCCAGCCTTTGACTACAGCGAACTCGAACGGCGCTGCATTATTGGCCCCCAGCCGATGTGGAGACAATCGCTGCACGAAAAATACGGCTATTTCCGAACCGAATTTACGGCTGCTGGCGATTACGAATTTTGGCTGCGGATTGGCAAAAGCGAAAATATTGTCCACTTGCCAGAAATTCTCGGCTTGTACTGCGAAAATCCACAAGGCTTGGAACATTCATCGCCAATATCGCAGCAAGAAACTCGGCAAATATGGGATGAATATGGGATCACCCGCCGAGGTGTAAAACCAGCCACTACATTACCTGTTTCAATCTCTCCATCACAACTAAATGCCATGCCCTTCCGCACCTCCGCAGAAACACTCGTCAGCGTAATCATTCCCTGCTACAATCACGCAACTTTACTCAGAGAAGCTGTTGAAAGTGTTGTCAGTCAAACTTATCCAAACTGGGAGTGCATCATTGTCAATGATGGCAGCACTGATGATACCAGCAACTTCGGAAAATATTTAATTAAACTGTATCCTCAAAAATCACTTCGCCTCATAGATAAACCCAACACGGGCCCCGCTGATTCGAGAAATCTTGGCGTTCAGCAGTCGTCAGGAAAGTTTATTTTATTCCTAGATGCTGATGATAAAATTCATCCCAAATTTTTAGAGGAGTGCGTGGAAATTTTATTAGCAAAACCCAAGGTTGGTTTTGTCTATACAGATGTGCAACACTTCGGAGCAAACTGCGATTTAGTTGTTCACGGTGACTTTGATGCTAATCGGTTTTTGAGAGACAATCAAGCCCCTGCTACTTCGCTCTTTAGAAGGGAGATTTACGAGCAAGTAGGCGGGTTAAAAAAAGTGATGAAGCTGGGATGCGAAGATTGGGAATTTTGGATTTCTGCCTATGAAAAAGGCTGGTTAGGCGATCGATTACCTAAGCCTTACCTCTATTACAGGCAGCACGGCGACGGCTCTAGCAGAACCCAAAAAATGGCTGGCGATCGCCCAAAATTAGACTTAATGAGAGCCACAGTTATTCACCTCCACTCTCAACTTTACAAGCCAGAAGAAGTGCGTTGGTCACAGCAGATTTTGCAGCAACACGGCAATTTAATAGCTAATGAATTAGTTGAATTTAACAAACCCGAACAATTTTTAACTTTGCTGTCCCAATATGTGGGAGAGTATCAAAAAGACCAAGCTAATGAAGTAAACCTCGCTAACATCCGCCAATCCCGGCAGCAACTTGCCAATTATTGGCTGAATCTGCCCGCAGAACAACTGGCAAATGCCTATAGCGGTGATGCAGGTAAGGCGCATCAGCTACTGCTAAACAGCAATATCAAAGATGAAGCGCTGACAGATGCCGAAAAGACTGTTATCGATCGACTAGCAGCACATCTCTCCCAGGGAGTTAAAAATCCCAAAGATATTAACTACCTACTAGCAGCCGCCCTCTATCGTCGTGCAGATCAGTTACTGCTGAACTATGAAAATGCAGCTATACCTAATTGGTTTGTCAACGACTATCTCAAATTTATGTTTGCTGCGCCTACTCTCTTTCAAGAAATAGGAGAGGCTGACAATTATTGTCGGTATGTGCAGGGATGGGTCAGTTATTTGCATAGCAATATCTTCAAGAACCAAAACTCACAAGTCTGGCAGGACATCGCCTGGTTTTTCACTCAAAGCGCTAACTTTATTCCTCTGTACTTCAATAGTGAAAATCTCAAGGATATATACACAAAGCGGGCCGATATTATTGCATATGCCATGAAAAATCGTGGCGCTGCGATTGATTGCATTTTTCCGGCTAGACCTGCGAACAGGCAGAAAATTCGCCTTGGTGTCCTGACTAAACATTTCGGGGCGATGACGGAAACTTTCGCCACGTTACCCGCTTTTGAATATCTGAATCGAGAGCAATTTGAAATTATTTTATACGCTCTCAATCTCGACGGGAATAAACTAGAACAGTATTGTCAGAGTCGCGCTGACAGGCTGGTTAAACTATCTAATGACTTGCCAAGTCAAGTTCAGACAATCCGCGCTGATGACTTAGATATTCTGCTGATTGCTACCAATATTACTGCGGTTACTCATCCGATTAGTTTACTAGCATTGCATCGATTGGCGCGGGTACAAACTACCTGTTTTAATTCTCCCATTACCACAGGAATGCGACACATTGACTATTACATTGCTGGTAAGTTGATGGAACCTGCACCTGAAGGACAGGAGCATTATCGCGAGGAATTAGCAACTATTGACGGGCCTGGCTGCTGTTTTAGCTATACCCTCGAACCTTACACTCCTAACATTAATTTCACCAGAAATAGTATCGGCATTTCCGAGGAATCGGTTGTCTTTATTTCAAGTGCTAATTTGTATAAGCTACTGCCGGAGTTAAGGGAAACATGGGCAAAGATTATTGCTGCTGTTCCTAATTCGGTGCTGTTTTTAATGCCCTTCGGCCCTAGCTGGACTAATCATTATCCTGGGGGGGCTTTTGTAAATAATATGAAAGCCGTTTTTGCTAAGTATGGCATTGAGAGTAATCGTTTGCGGGTGTTGAAGAGTTTTCCTAACCGTGCGGATGTTAAAGAAGTTCTGAAGTTGGGGGATGTTTATTTGGATTCCTATCCCTATGCGGGGACTACTTCTCTTGTAGATCCGTTAGAGGTGGGACTTCCAACGGTGGTTAGGGATGGCGATACTTTGCGATCAAGAATGGGGGCGGCGGTGGTACGATCGCTCTCTATGCCGGATTTAATTGCCAATAGCGAAGCATCTTACATTCAGCTAGCAGTTACTCTCGGCACTAATCGTGAACTTCGGCAACGCTATCGCCAGGAAATTCAGCAGAAAATGCAAGCTAATCCGGCTTGTTTTGACAGTGTTGCATACTCGGGGGCGATCGGCAAATTATTCCAGGAACTCTTTGGCAAATGGCAAACCAGCCACCTGGAAGCATCCCGCAGCTTACAGGATAGCATTCCCAAGCAGCCAGATTTTGACGAGATTCTCTCGAATGCCGTCAACCTTTACCAACGAAACTCCTCAAACATCTCAGCAATATCCGAACTCCGTCAAATCCGCAAACAAATAGCTGATTTTTGGCTGAACGTTCCCACCGAAAACCTCGAAACCGCTTACAAAAGCGCTTCAGGTAACAGCTATAAAATCCTGCTAAAGAGCGATTTCCAACGTCAACCGATGATCGAAAGCGAACAACTATTTTTGCAGCAATTAACCCAGATTAGCAAAGGATTAGTGCATCCCAAAGCTGTCAATGCCTTGCTGGCGGCGATGCTGTATTTCCCGCCGGGAACTATGCGAATTCCCGACGCTCGCAACCGTTTGCCGCACTGGTTAATTGGGGATTACGAACAAGTTTTTGAGAGTGAAGCCGCCGTCAAGTCTGATTCAACTTCTGACTTGCTCGCTCAATACATTCAATCGCCGCAATTTGTGAATCAACTGTTAGGATGCGTCAATCTTTACCGCATCGATCCGTCAGACGAATCGGTAGTTTTGGAACTCCGCCAAATCAGAAAACAAATGGCTGATTTTTGGCTGACTGTTCCTTCAGAGAAACTAGAAAATTTTTACCTAGGACAAGTTCGCAAGGGATATCAAGCAATTCTTAGCTGCGGCTTGCAAGCAGAATCGATGACTGAAGTCGAACAGCAGTTTTTGCACAAATTGACTGAAATGAGCAAAGGGTTGGTGCAGCCTCAAGCTATCAATGCTCTGCTGGGGGCGATGCTGTATTTTGTTCCTGGTAAAATGCGGGTTCCCGATGCTCGCACCCGCTTGCCGCAGTGGTTGCTTGAAGATTATGAAAAGGTGTTTGAAAGCGCATTTGCGACCACAGAACAAACAGTGGTCAAACAAGATTATATGCCGCAGTTTCTCAATGAATTAACTGCTGCCGTCAATCTCTATGAAATTGACCCTACGGCTGAATTGGTAATAGCAGATTTGCGACAAATTCGTAAGCAAATTGCCGATTTGTGGCTGAGCGTTTCCGGCGAACAAGTAGAAGTTTTGTACCGGAGCGATTTTGGCAAGGGTTACAAAGCAATGTTGGGCAGCGGGTTTATTAACGAGCCGCAGAATGAGAGCGAGCGCGCGTTTTTTAAGTCCTTGGTTGTTGAGTTGAGTAAAGGGTTTGGAACGCCTCAAGCTGTGAATAATTTGTTGGCGGCGATGCTGTATTGTCGCCCTGGACAGTTGCGGGTGCAGGATGCGAATACTTGTTTGCCTGCGTGGTTGTTGGAGGATTACGAGCAGTTGGCTGGGGGTGCGGTTAAGGTGGCTGTTGGGTGATGAAAGGCGCAGGTTTTGAGATTTGGGATTAGTTGCTAATCTCAAATCTCAGGATGGAAACCAACCGCGAAGACGCTTATGACACGAAGGAAGAGAATAGAAGGGAAGAGAAAGATTGGAGAAATCATTGTCCCTAGCCGTAGTAATTCAATTTAACACAAGTTCTGGCTGCTGAGTCTCAAACAAGGGGCGAGTTACCTGACGCAGCAGCACTGTTTCTAAACTGCCTTCTACTACATTTTCTGCTTCTATTTCCAACTCACCCCACAATAGCCGATCGCCTTGATTGGGAATTTTACCTAAATTGTGGATCACGAATCCGGCGATTGTTTGGTAAGCTTGGTTAGTTGGCAGGTTTAACCCGAGTTTTTCGTTCACTGCTGTCACTTCCCATAGGCCAGAAATTAGTGCCGAATGAGCATCTTTTTGGACGAGAGTGGCCTGGGAAGGTGGCAGCAGCGGTTGAGACTCTTTACTGGTAATCCAACCAGTCAGCAGTCGCACGGTACTGTTAAGAATTACTAGCAGCGGCCACAGTAATTTTGAGCAGAGTTCGAGGGCTGGCATCAGCAGCAAAGCAGTGCGTTCTGGGGCGTGGGTTGCTAATACTTTGGGGATGAGTTCTCCTAAGACTATTTCTACGTAAGTTACTAAGATAAAAGCTGCGGGAACTGCGATCGAATGAGCAGTCAGCACGGCCGGCAAATGACCGATCGGCAATTTGTCGATCCACGGTTCGATCCAGTGTACAGTCGCTCCCTCACCCAACCAACCCAAAAGCAAACTCCCTGCTGTTGTGCCAGTTTGAGTCACAGACAGGTAATGCGGTATGTTGTTCTGAGCTTGGTGGACGAGTTCGGCGGTTTTAGCGGTTGGGCGATCGTCCAAGTGGGCAAGTTGGCGGATTTGATGGCGATCGGCTGATACTAATGCTAGTTCTGACGCCACAAAAAAGGCAATTAAAAGTGTTAAGCCCACCAACATTGCTAATCTCAGCATTGTTTGAGCGACTTCTATTTCCAGGCAAGTAAGGTTGTTCAAGATAGATATCTAATATGATAGAGGTTTTAGCTTAATTCTTTTATTTTAGCTTGGATTCAGATAGCTTTATTCCCCGACATTTCGGATATCCCCACTACCCTTATTCGTAGGTGCGCCGAGGCACACCTTACCCGTAGAACTTGTGAACTCTTTTTCCTCTCTTCCTTCGCGCCCTTGGCGTCTTCGTGGTTCGTTTTAACTGAGATATTGCACGATTCTCAATTACTTGTTTAGGAACAGGCAAGATGCCTGTTCCACAAGAGATGATTTTTTTGTGGAACAGGCATCTTTCCTGTTCTTGACAATGGTGCAAGATGTGAGTTAAAAAAAGAATCTAATTCACAACACGGCAACTCATTGCTGTATCAACTCTCCCTTACTCCCCGGAGCGAGTTAATTTCCGTAAAAGTCTGCACCGGATCGGACTTCAACCCGCCTTGAATGTAATTCAACTTCACTTCTTCTAACAAATCCGACAGCAGCGACTGCAATTCCGCGAGAGTTTTCTCATCTTGCAATTCCCGCCGCAAACTTTGATTAAATTCTTGGCTGAAATTATCGAGAATTTTTCTACCTTTATCGTCTTCATAAGTAGTAGCTACCACATCAACAGCAGTTTGAGCCAAATAATTCGCTAACTGTTCCGTCATCTCCGTCGGCAAAATGTTAATCGGAGAGAAAGTTTGCAGGATTTGATAGAAATCCGACTGTTTGATTGTTGTTTCCAAATTGTGGTGCAGCAAATCTTCCAAATCCGGTTGCACTTGCGGCAAAACTTTGTAAATTGTCAGATCCAAAATCCGCTTGGTAATTTGTTCGATCGTATTTTCTTGATTGACGTGAAGGTACGGCTGCTGCGCCAGCAACATCTGCGCCGCGTCGCCCTGTTTGATCGAACTTTTAGCTTGATTGATAAACCGCACCATCATGTATTCCGACATCGTATTGGCTAAATAAGCCACCGGTTCGTAGGTAACTTGAGCAACTACGCGATCGAGATTTACCAAACCCGACTTGTGCAGCCGCACCAATACCGGCAGAATCCGCCACCCCTGCCAAATCGGGATCACCAGAAACACTTCGTACCAGCGCCTCAGCACAAAATTAAACCAAGTTACCCCCGGTTTACGGCGGGTGTGGAACAGACTTTTAATCAAAAATTCCGCACCAAAAAAACAAATAAAAAACGTATCTATTCGCCAAAACTGGTCAGCGCTTTTCAAATATGCGGGATTTTGCAAACTCGAATCAATGCCTTTAATCGGGTCATAAATTTTAACTAACCCCGGAAAATAGCTCTGATAAACAGGACGCAACTGAAGGTAACTGAAATGGAAAAGCACCAGCAAAAAATTGACCACCGCTACTAATGCGCTCATTTTGGCCCAAGAAATTGCTTTTTTGGACATTTTTACCTCGGTGTTGTTAACTGTTGTGTGGGAATCTGACATAAAAATAATCTTCCGAATTTGCTAATCGATAAATCTATCTTGTGGCTGAGGCTAAAAAACTCTTAACCTTGTATAATTCCTTATACTTAAAGTATAAGGAAACCAAATGCCGTGAAATTAAAAACAGTCATATCGCTGCTCAAAGAAACTTTTACTGAATGGCAAGAAGATAAAGCCCCAACCTTAGCCGCCGCCCTAGCCTATTACACAGTCTTCTCCCTGGCCCCGCTGCTAATTATCGTAATTGCGATCGCCGGTTTAGTCTTTGGTGCAGACGCAGCCCAAGGTCAAATCGTCGCCCAACTCCAAAGCTTAATCGGCAAAGATGGCGCCGAAACCGTCCAAGAACTAATCCTCAAAGCCTCCGAACCAAAGTCGGGAATGATTGCTACTTTAGTCGGTATCGCTACACTTTTGTGGGGGGCTTCCAATGTGTTTACTAATCTCAAAGAAGCCCTCAATACTATTTGGAATGTTTCACCGCCTCCCGGACGCGGGATCTGGGGATTTCTGCAAGATCGCGTATTGTCTTTTGCAATGATTTTAGGCATAGGCTTTCTACTGCTAGTATCTTTAGTAATTAGTGCCATCTTAGCCGCCGTTAGCTATTGGTTGAACGGCTTGCTGCACTTACCAGTCGGCATTTGGCAGATTGTGGACTTTGCTCTCTCCTTTGGCGTAGTTACGCTGCTTTTTGCCTTAATTTACAAACTTTTGCCCGATGTCAATCTTGCCTGGAATGATGTTTGGATCGGCGCCGCCATCACCTCAGTGCTATTTACGATCGGCAAATCCTTAATTGGAGTTTACCTAGGTGGTAGCGGTATTGCCTCTACCTACGGTGCTGCTGGCTCGTTCGTGATTATCTTACTTTGGATCAATTATTCGGCTCAGATTCTCTTCTTAGGTGCTGAGTTTACTCAAGTTTGGGCTAACCGCTACGGTTCCCTGATGCTGGCAAAACGCAAAAATTTGCTCAGCATTCAAGCTGAGGAATCCTCCGGGTCCAAACACCGGTAGAATTCTTAATATTAGATAGACAAAAATGCGATCGCTCGCTTTTGAGCCAGCCGGATGCCAGTACCTTGAAACCTATGTCAGTTGGGACGGCGAGGCCTGTCGAATCACTAAATTTTAGACTCAACCCATCGCCAAATCTGCCCGTGAACTTGACCGGGCGAACACTTAGTAGTATCACTGGATATGGTTGAAACCAGTTTATCTTGATCCCTATCGCTGCCCTTCGGTGATGACCGAAAAATTTGAAGTTTGCGATCGCCCCGAAAGAGATTTGTTTCCTTGCCAGTCCCCAATTTCAACGGTGAAACCAATCTCAAGTCCACAAACTGGGATATTTCAACCTGAACTGATATCAGGAGGTACTTTTGTACGCATCAAAACATCTGGGAAGCCACCTGCTCCCTATGTCAGACATGGAGCTAATTCGCCTGTGGGTAAACCGCAAATCCCCCCGCAACCGGCGCTTGAGCTGGCAGGCGGCCAACCATTTTCGAGTGTTTGTCGCAAAACCGCTGGCACAAGTTACTCTGACAGATGTGGAGACTTTCGCCGCAGCGATGAGAGCTCGGAAACTTCCACCGCGTTTCTACCAGCAAACCTTGCTAGCGCTGAAATCGCTGTTCGCCTTCGGCCAGCAAACGAAAATTTTGCCCGCAACACTCCCCCTTCACCGGTGGCCGGTTCTGCGCCGGAATCACTCCAAACTCCTTCGTTTTCAACTCTCTTGGGGTTTCTTAATCTGTTTGTGCTTTTTCTTAGGTCGAATGACGCCGAGGCTGCTGTGGGGACAATCGGTCTCGGCAGGAAGCTCGCCCGCCCCGAAACGCCTGCCGGAAGTGGCGGCGCTCGATTCACCAGACAAACGAGAGGATAACATCGATCGCGATCGATCGCCCAAAACAGCAACCCTGAATTCACCAGAGCCCAAACAGGATAGCAGACTCGATAGCATCAGCCCCGAACGTCGAGTCAAAGCCTTTCTCGACACGATTGCCGCCGCCGAAGGAACCGCTAGCCCCGACGGCTACCGCACCCAGTACACCGGCACGAAATTTGTCAGCTTTCAAGATCATCCCAGAGAAATGAGGTGCGGCCGTCGCTACGGCAAAAAACTCTGTTCCGACGCAGCGGGGCGATATCAGTTTCTCAGCACCACTTGGGACAGATTTGCCAAAAAATTTGGCGTCCCCGATTTCAGCCCAGAAAATCAAGATTTGATGGCTATAGAGTTAATCCGAGAAAAAGGTGCATTAGAAGATATAGAAGCGGGTCGATTGGAGTCAGCAGTCAGAAAACTCGCTTACATCTGGCCTTCTTTTCGGCGTTATGGCGGTTCTGTAGAATCATCGATGCCCAAACTCGAAGCAATGTACCTGCAAAATTTGGGGATTTACCGGCAAGGATTGGTTGTTAGCAATTAGTCAAAAGTTCAAGGACGAGTTTAGATTGGGGTTGGGCAATTTGGGATTAAATTTTGACATCCAAAATTGAAAATGAGGGAGTTATGGGTGATGTCTATTCTTCGGAAATTTAAAAATTAGGCTAATTTTCCATCTTCCATGTGAAGGATGCGATCGGCAATATCCAAAATACGGTTATCGTGGGTTACTAACAAAATAGTACAACCCTGTTCTTTGGCTAGTTGCTGCATCAAATTCACCACTTCGCGACCGGATTTGCTGTCCAGGGCGGCTGTCGGTTCGTCAGCTAAAACAATTTGCGGTTGACTGACCAAAGCGCGGGCGATCGCAACTCTTTGTTTCTGTCCTCCCGACAAATCGTCTGGATAATAGTTAATCCGCTGTTCCAGTCCTACTAACTCTAGCATTTTTGCAGAGCGATCGCGCATTTGGGAACGCGATAAATTCCCGTGAACTTCCAAACCCATCTGCACGTTTTGCAGCGCCGTCAAACTGCGGTGCAAGTTGTGCGCCTGAAAAATATAGCCAATTTTGCGTCGCGCCTTTACCAATTTATCTGAACTCGCATGGCACATCTCTTGACCGAGAATTTTGAGACTTCCAGATTGACCTGAACGCAGTCCGCCAATCAAAGTTAAAAGCGTAGTTTTTCCCGAACCGGAAGGCCCGGTCATCAGCACAATTTCACCTGCATCAATTTCGAGATTAATGTCAAAAAGTACCTGTTTTCGCAGTTGACCTTGACCGAAGTAGTGGTCGAGTTGGTGCAGAGAAATTACAGGCTCACAAATCGGTAATTTGTTAGTTGTCGTGCTGATATTAGTGGATTTCATAAGTTAAAAGTCAGGTTGGTAGTGAGGACTTTCGTCCTCAATCAACATTTATCTGCGTTAATCTGCGTATATCCGCTACCATCTGCGGTAAAAATTCCCAAATATGCCATCTGCGGTAAAAATTCCAACGTAACTAACTGAGCAATTTCTTCCGTTGGAAAACCTAAAGCCATTGGTTTTGGCGCTGCGGGAATTATTTGCACGTCAGAGAGTAATGATTTGATGATTTTTATCTACTGCGATATCGTGAATGTCGATATCTCCTGTAGTATAGCCGATTCTTGGAATATATAGGCGATCGTAACCTGGATGTTGCCCACCCGCAGCTAGCAAATTGTCTAGCCAAAGTTGATATTTTGAGCTTAAATAGAGGCGTTCGTACAGTAAAGTCCCATTGCGCGATCAAAGATTCGCCAAAAAGCCTAGATTCTGTTGGTTTCTGGCTGAGCACCTATGTTTTGCTCGCATTGAGAAAATCCGAGAATTAATCACCGCACCCAGCCGCCAGCCGCTTCCTTTCCCTCCGGTGCGATCGTCATTGTTGAACACCAATGGATTAATATTTACAAAATCTTTTAAGATAATTGAAATTTCATGAATTTAAGTAAATAAATCACTATTGATTTTGTAGTAAATGCTTTAATAGCAGTATAGCATAATTATTTACTGAGTCGGCAAAAGTTGTGATTGATTAGATGAAATAATCATCCGGTAAGCAAAAACTTTTGCAGTGAATGAGTTAGAACTTACGCACCGATCCGAGATTTCGTTGTTCTCGGCTTTTGGTATCACCAAAAGCCTCATTTATTGTTGGTAATTGCGCTGAATGCGTAAGTCCTAGACTTAACAAAAACCAATAGGTGATTACCATGAACAAGGAAATCATTTTCGTTGACTCGTCTATACAAGATTATCAAAGCCTGATTCAAAACGTCAATTCCGCTCAAATTGTGATTTTAAATGAAAATTCGAGCGCGATCGCACAAATTACTCAAGCCTTGGCAGATCAAAAAGATGTTGCAGCCGTACACATCCTTTCCCACGGTAGCGAAGGTAGTTTAAAACTCGGTTCTGACATACTCAATCAGAATAACCTAGAAAATTTCAGCAGTCAGATAAAACAGTGGGGAAATGCCCTAACTGAAAACGGCGATATCCTATTATATGGATGCGATGTGGGCGCGGGAGAAACTGGCCTCAATTTTGTCAAACATCTCAGCGAAATAACAGGCGCAGATGTAGCAGCTTCTAACGACTTAACAGGTTCTGCGGCCTTTGGCGGCGACGGGGAGTTAGAAGTGAAATTTGGGGAAATTGAAACCCAACCCCTGAATTTTCCCAATTATGACTACACTTTAGCCGGACTCACTGGCACCGCAGATAGCAAAGCCATCAATGTTACTGCTATCCCTACTTCCACCGCGATCGATGTTTTAGCGAACGACACGGGAACCGGCAGACTCAGTGTTGATAGTATTGTCACCGGCCCTAGCCACGGCACCGCGATTATTGGTGATTCGATCTATGTCGGTGGCAGTTTCACCCGCATCGGCGGTCAAACTCGCAACTCCATTGCGAAGTTAAACTCTGATGGGACTGTTGATACTAGCTTTAACCCGAATGCGGATGGTAATAATTCTCCTTCTGTCAACGCGATCGCCATCGATAGCAGTGGCAACCCCTATGTCGGTGGCGAGTTCACCACCATCGGTGGCCAAACTCGCAACCACATTGCCAAGTTAGACCCGATTACTGGGGCTGCTGATACTACCTTTAACCCCAATGCGAGTGGTTGGGTCCGGGCGATCGCCATCGATAGCAGTGGCAACCCCTATGTCGGTGGCGACTTCACCACCATCGGTGACCAAACTCGCAACCACATTGCCAAGTTAGACCCCACTACTGGGGCTGCTGATACTACCTTTAACCCCAATGATGCGGGTTTTTGGATTGTCACGGCGATCGCCCTCCATAGCAGTGGCAACCTCATTGTCGGTGGCTGGCTTTCCGGGGGGTTACACGCCGGTCATCCTCCCTTCCGAAGTGCGAAGTTAAACCCAACTACTGGGGCGACTGATACTACCTTTAACCCCAATGTGGGTGTTCAATTCAATGCGATCGCTTTCGATAGCAGTGACAACTCCATAGTTGGTGGCTGGTCTTTCATGAGCCTATCTGCCAAGGTTGCGAAGTTCAACCCGACTACTGGGGCGGTTGATACTACCTTTAACGCCACAGCTAACCCGTTTGGGTGTTCTGTCATCAATGCGATCGCGATCGACCCGAAAAAAAACATCCTCTACACCCCTAACGCCAATTTCAACGGCGTAGACACCTTCACCTACACCGCCAAAGACAGTAGCGGTGTCAGCACTCCCATCACCATCAACGTCCTCGTCAACGACTCCCCCCTATTAGATACCAGTGGCACCCCCACCCTCACCGCCCAAAACCAAGGAGACAGCGCCAGTACCGGCACACTAATTAGCACAATGATCGCGAATCTGGGGGGAACAAAAATCACCGACAGTGACACCGATGCCAAACAAGGCATCGCGATCACCAGCGTGGACACAACTAACGGCACTTGGCAATACACCACTGATGGCACAACTTGGAATACATTTACCGCCTCGCCCATCAATGCACGTCTCCTAGCCTCCGATGCCAATACCAAAATCCGCTTTGTCCCCAATGCCAGCTACAATGGTACTGTCACTAACGCCTTTACCTTCAAAGCCTGGGACCAAATCACCGGCACCAACGGCGGCACCGCAGACACAGGAGCAGACTTAACCAATAACAGCACATCCAGCGTATTCAGCGTGGCTGACGAAACTGCCAATATTACCGTCAACCCCGCCCCCACCATCACCAGTGTCAGCGCACCCACCAATAACACCTATGGAGTTGGAGAAAACCTGGACTTTACCGTTACCTTCAACGAACCCGTAACCATCACTGGCGGTGCCAACTTACCGATTACTCTAGATACTGGCGGCACCCTCAACGCTACCCTCAATGGTACAGGAGCCTCTGCCACCACCCATACCTTCCGCTATACTGTTGCTTCTGGCAACCTAGATACCGACGGCATCACAGTTGGTACGGCCTTAACTTTACCCACGGATGCTACCATTCAAAATGCCACCAAGGCCAACGCGATCCTAACTTTAAATAGCGTCGGTAGCACCACAGGCGTATTAGTCGATGCCGTTGCACCCACCGTCACCATAAATCCTGTTGCTGATATTACGACAGCCGGAGGAACCAGTCAAAGTTTGACAGTTACTTTCAGCGATAATAATGCTGTCGATGTTACAAGTTTGGACAGTTCTGATATTTTGATAAATTGGTCTGGCGGTGACATTCCTGCCAAATTTGTCAGTGCCGATACTAATAGTAATGGTACGCCTCGGACAGCAACTTATTCGTTTATTCCGCCTCGGGGAAGTTGGGATAATACTGACAATGGAACTTATACTGTTGAGTTGCAAGCAAGTCAAGTTAAAGATAGTCTTGGCAATTTCAATGCGGCTACCAGTTTAGGGAGTTTTAACGTTAATATTGCGGTGCCGGTTTTCCCACCAACGCCCATACCAATTCCACCGGTAACACCGACACCAACGGTGACACCAACTCCCACAGAAACACCGACAACACCAACGGAAACACCAACACCAACGGAAACACCAACACCGACACCAACTCCCACAGAAACACCGACACCACCAACGGAAACACCAACACCAACGGAAACACCGATACCGACACCAACGGAAACACCAACACCGACACCAACTCCCACAGAAACACCGACACCGACACCCATAACGATCGCCATTAACACGCCATCAGTCAGTAATATCGATCGCGGTGAACCAACTAATTTACCACAAAATCAAGAAGTAGATGGCAACAATCTACTGACTGATGATGATGATACCAGTATCCCACAATCAGCCTTTGGCAAACCGATATTCGCGTTATCAGGTAATGATAACTTGACGGGAAGTGACGGTAATGATACGATTCATGGTAACAGAGGCGCTGATACCATTGATGGTGGTAATGGGAACGATCAATTTTTTGGGGGTAAAGGATCGGACCAATTTTCTGGTGGTAATGCGGATGACTTCTTGAGTGGAAATAATGACAATGATACTCTCATTGGTGGCAATGATCATGATCTCTTACACGGGGGGAAGGGAAATGATGTCTTGATTGGTGGGAATGGGGATGATAAGTTATGGGGCGATCAAGGTTTCGATGTACTCACCGGTGGCTTGGGGCCTGATACCTTTGTCTTACAATATACGGCTACTGACCCATCTCAAGCTGATGTGATTACTGACTTCTCTACTGCCGACGATAAAATCAAGTTGATTGGTGCCAATTTCAGTCAACTAACCTTTGAGTCGGTTAATGTCATCGTAGATGGGGTGATGCCTCTAACTGCAACGGCGATTAAATCTGGGAATGACTACTTGGGATTGGTTTATAATGTGAATCCAACTGCTTTTAAGAGTAGCTCTTTCTTGTAAAATTGCTGGGGAAGAAACTATAGGCTAGGCCATCACATGGAGGCGATCGCACTAACCGGAGGTTTGAGCTTTAGCCAGTTAGCAATCACTCAAAATAATCAGGGAGCAATTATCAAAAACCTCTTGACAGGGGAGGAGTGAGGTGTTAGGATTGTAGTGAGTGCGAATATTAAAATATCGGCAAGTTTTCGGCTTTAAATTTTGACATCCAAAATTGAAAATGGGGGAGTTATGGGTGATGTCTATTCTGGGGAAATTTAAAAATTAGGCTAATTTTCCATCTTCCATGTGAAGGATGCGATCGGCAATATCCAAAATACGGTTATCGTGGGTTACTAACAAAATAGTACAACCCTGTTCTTTGGCTAGTTGCTGCATCAAATTCACCACTTCGCGACCGGATTTGCTGTCCAGGGCGGCTGTCGGTTCGTCAGCTAGAACAATTTGTGGTGGACTGACCAAAGCGCGGGCGATCGCAACTCTTTGTTTCTGTCCTCCCGACAAATCATCTGGATAATAGTTAAGCCGCTGTTCCAGCCCTACTAACTCTAGCATTTTTGCAGAGCGATCGCGCATTTGGGAACGCGATAAATTCCCGTGAACTTCCAAACCCATCTGCACGTTTTGCAGCGCCGTCAAACTGCGGTGTAAGTTGTGCGCCTGAAAAATATAACCAATTTTCCGTCGCGCCTTTACCAATTTATCTGAACTCGCATGGCACATCTCTTGACCGATAATTTTGAGACTTCCCGATTGACCGGATCTCAGTCCGCCAATCAAAGTTAAAAGCGTAGTTTTTCCCGAACCGGAAGGCCCCGTCATTAGCACAATTTCACCTGCATTAATGTCGAGATTAATGTCAAAAAGTACCTGTTTTCGCAGTTGACCTTGACCGAAGTAGTGGTCGAGTTGGTGTGCGGAAATTATAGGTACAGGAATCTGTAATGCGTTGGTTGTGGGGTCGAGAGTAGTAGAATTCATAACTTATTAGTTTCTGGTTTTAGATTAAAGAACTAATCGCTTTAGTTGCAGAAAATGCCGAGAAATAAAAAACAGAAAGATCACAAAAAATATGTTTACAGTCAGGAATTTATACCATCGGGATTTTATACTCCCTTTATTGTTTAGTCTGTAGAGGCGGACTTTATTTGTGTAGGAAAGGTTTCAACCAGCCAGTCTGATAAAGGGTTTTATAACCGGGATTTTACTCCCTTCTGACTGTCTTCTTCATTTCCCCTTAAAACATATCTGCTGGATCGGCTGCTTGCAGTTTGCGAGTGGCAATTGCTCCCGAAATAGTGCACATAATCACGTTCAAAAGCAATACTATAAATGCTCTCAGCAGCGTCATATAAAGGGGTAAATTTGTAGCTTTGCGAGTTAAAGAGTAGAGTCCGAGAGAAACTCCTACTCCCGGCAAAAAACCGAGGACGGAAAGAATTAGAGCTTGTTCAAAAACGATGCCGAGTAAATAAACATTGCGGTAGCCCATCGCTTTGAAAGTAGCGTATTCTCCCATGTGGTCGCTGACATCGGTTGAGAGAACTTGATAAACAATAATCACACCCACTACAAAACCCATCGCCACGCCTAAATTAAACACAAAGCCGATCGCAGTATTCTTCGCCCAATAGTTTTTCTCAAAATCGATAAATTCTTGTTTGGTTAATACCTTGACATCCGGCGGTAAATATGCTTTTAAAACTTGTTGAACTTCCACGGGGTCAGCACCCGCTTGCAGTTGAATTAATCCGGCATTAACACTCGCGGCGTTTTGTCTCGCAAACAGGCGCAGGTAATTTTGATCGCTAGTCATCAAAATACCGTCGGCGGCAAAAGATGCTCCAACTGTGAATAAACCGCTGACGGTAATCTTGCGCCGCTCGACCTCAGCTTTAACAGACTTTCCTTGATCGAGTTGCGCGATCGTTCCTTGGTAATCTCCCCTAGAAGCTCGATCGAACAACACAGTATCCGGCAATTTAATCGCGCTCAAATTTTGGTTAACTTCTGGAAGCGCAAACGCCGGGTGGTTGGGATTGAAACCCACCACCATCAGCGACGTTTCGCGCCGAGTTTCGGGATTTTTCCAGTTAGCAATTTTCACGTAAAGCGGCTCGGCTGATTTCACTCCCGGTACGTTCATTGCTTGATACAATCTGCGCCTGGGGAAGGAAGACAAATTAATCAAATTTCGCGCTTGGGGGTGAATCAAAACTAAGTCTGTTTCCAAGCTTTGGTGCAGCCGGGTATTGCTGGTGTAAAGCGCATTTTGGAAGCCTAGCTGCATGAACATCAAAACGTCAGCAAAGGCAATTCCTGCTACTGCAACGAGCATTCGCCCTTTGTCGTGACTCAGTTGCAGCCATCCGAGGGAAGTTCTGCGTCTTAATTGTTGTAAGGGTTGGATGAGTCCAAGCATAGGATTTTAGATTTTGGATTTGGGATTTGGGATTGAAGAGATAGGGCTGATGGTTTACTCTCTTCGTACTGCAAGAATCTGTAATTATTGAACCGCGAAGACGCGAAGGACACGAAGGAAGAGAAAGGAAGAAGGAGAGAGTTGTTTACCGGGAACAAGTAACATTTTTTACTTAATTTTTAATTTCCCCGATCGCCACTTTGACTTGCAAATTGGTGAATCCCGCTACTTTCTGGCTGGAAGCTTCATCCAAACGCACTTTTACTTCCACAATTCGACTATCAATATTCGCAGAAGGATCGGTGTTAACAATGTTTTGCCGCTGCACTTGCAAACCAATATGTTCGACAGTTCCCCGCAATTCGCCGGTCAAAGCATCGCTAGTAATTTTGGCGGTTTGCCCGAGGCGTACTTTGTCCACATCGCTTTCGTAGATTTCCGCAACAGCCAGCATCTCGCGAGTTTGTCCGAGTTCGACAATGCCGTCGTTTCCTACCCTTTCCCCCGGATGCGTGTGAATTTTCAGGACTTGGGCGTCTCTGGGAGCACGGATGTAAGCTAGATCCAGATTGGCTTTGGCTTGTTTGGCTGCTGAAGCAGCGGAACTGACTTCGGCGGCGGCTGCTGCTATATCAACGGGACGCACTTCGGCGATGCGATCGAGATTTGCTTTGGCTTCGTCGATTTGCTGTTGTCGAGATTGCTCAACTTGGCTGAGTTTGGCTTGCGCTTCGTTAATCTGCTGTTGGCGGGATTGTTGAATTTGATTTAGTTTGGCTTGGGCTTCGTTAATTTGTTGTTGGCGGGATTGGCGAATTTGATTCAGTTTTGCCTTTCCTTCGTTGATTTGCTGTTGGGCTGTTTCGGCGGCGAGGCTTTTGCTGTCGCTAGTTGAGGCGGAAATTGCTCCCTGTTCATAGAGTTGGGAGTAGCGCTGATCCTCGCTTATGGCGTTGCGGAGTTCGGCTTGTAGACGGGCAATTGTGGCTTGTTGAGTTTGAATTTCACCTTGTTGTTCGGCCCTGATGCGGGCAATTGTGGCTTGTTGCGCTGCAATTTCGGTGCTGCGATCGATTTCTAGACGGGCAACGATCGCCTGTTGCGCTGTGATTTCGTTGCTGCGATCGGCTTGTAAGCGGGCAATAGTGGCTTTCTGGGCTTGAATTTCGCCGTTTTTGGCTCCTGCTTTCACTTTTGCTAGATTTGCTTCGGCGACGCGCACTTGTTCTTGAGCTTGGTCGAGGGCTGCTTGCAGGCGATCGCGACTATCCAAAATTGCGATCGCCTGGCCTGTTTTCACTGTGTCTCCCTCTTTCACCAAAAGTCGATCGATCCGGTTTCCTTCCGCGGCACCGGAGGCGGAGATTTTAATTACTTCTCCTCTGGGTTCCAGTCGTCCCAAGGCTGTAACAGTCCTTAATTGGGATGCTGCGACGGCTGCTGCTGCGGCTACTGCATTGGGGTCGGGTATGCGCGATCGCCAGATCGTGTAGCCGGTGGTTCCTGCTGCCCCCAAGGTTGCTACTGCTGCCACCACTAGGAGTTGTTTAACTAGGGATGGATTTGAGGATAAGCCGTCCGCTGTTGGTTGGTGTACCATGACATACCTCTTTGTGAGAAAATAAAACTAAACGGTTTAGTTCCGATATCTTCTAATACTAAACCGTTTAGTATAATGATGTCAAGAGCCCAAATAAAAATTACAGAAGCAAGGTATGGCAAGGACAAAACCGATCGAAGCAGACGCAGCAGGAGGGGACAAGAGCGAGCAAATCCTGCAAGGTGCGATGCAAGAATTTTTAGCCCACGGCTACGCGGGGACGAGTATGGACAAGGTAGCGAAGACGGGCGGAGTTTCCAAAGCCACGGTTTACAGTTATTTTGCAGATAAAGAAGGATTATTCGCGGCTTTGGTACAGCGGCTGGCGCGAGAAAAAGTCCATTTTACAGTTCTGGATGAAGAGCCGGCCGTAGCGCTGCGATTCGCTGCCACAACTATATTGGATCAGGCGACCCAGGAACCAGAATATCTCAATTTTGTGAGGTTAGTGATTGCCGAATCAGGGCGTTTTCCCCAGCTAGCGCAGACTTTTGTGAAAAACTTAGCTAAACCGGGTATCGAGCGGCTAGCGGAATATTTGGCCTCGCATCCAGAGTTAAAATTGCCCGATCCCGAGGCAACTGCGCGGATTTTTATCGGAGCTTTGGTATATTTTCAGTTAATGCAGCATATGATGCACGGTAAAGAGATTATCCCAATGGAGCGCGATCGACTGATCGACGGTCTGCTGCACTTGATTTTATCCCCGCAGTCTAATTCTTAAAGTGCGATCGACAGAATCTAGGAATTTTATTTGAGAATGATTTAAATGCCATAAAGAGCGAGATCCCTTTATGGCTGCGATCGCAGGTTTTAGTCAGGTGTTTTTCCTAACCTGTCCCTCAATTCCTCCGCCGATAACTGTGGCAGTTGTTCTACAAACAATGTCAATTCTGCCACAGGCAATGCCAATAAATTAGTAACGGCTGTAGGCAGAATAGCGCCCAATTCAGGCGATCGGATTTGCAACGCACTTTCAGCTAACAATTTAACCGCTGCTTCGCGCCCTGTTTCATCAACTGTCAGCATTGAGATTGCCAGCAACAGCACTGTAAATTCTGTCGCCGCCAACTTGGATATTGGAGATAGAAAAACAGTCATTTTGGGGCTTAATTCTCCAAATCTAACTCGCAGAAAGTTTTCTAAAATTAAGCGCTGTTGTTCTTGTCTGCCTCGTTCTAGTCCTTGTTCTAGTCCTCGTTCTAGTCCTTCTTCTCTAGCTTGTTGCTGTGCTGCTTGTATTTGTTGTTGAAAAAGTGGTGCAATGGCCATAATTAACTCCCGCTCTTCTGGCTCTAATTCTTGTGGCGCATCGGTTACTAAATTTGACTGTAACCGATACAGCAATTCTAGCGCGATCGTCCGCAACGGATCGTCTGTTGCTAAAGCGCTCAATTGGGAAATAGCCCTTTGCTGCACTCCCCCTTTGCCCAAAATCCTCAACCACAGGGTTTCTGGAGTTTCTGGCAACTGGTGAATCGCCACAATTGCAGTTCGCAAACATTCACCCAAAAAATAAATTCCCTGCATCCAATTCTCTGTGTCTGGTATCGCATTAAAGCTATCTACCAATGCTTTCGATGCTGTGGGCATCAAAATCCACAGTTTGGGTAACTGAGTATCATCATAGCGAGTATTTTCTCTCCTAAATTTTCGCTCCAATTCACCTCGCACGTCCAATAACTTGCCCAGACAGCTACAAATTTCGCTGACGTTTGCCGGATTGCGAAACGGTTCAAAAATTGCAGTTGTGCTTGCCCTTTTTCCCAACAATCCCAGGGTTTCTGAGTATTCGGGAATTGCGGTGCTGGGAGTGAAGTAAACATCGATTTCTCGAACTTCGGAAGCCACATCGCAGCCGATATTCACCGTTTCAATCGGGGACAGCAACTCTTCCAGAAATTCTTTGGCAAAGAGATCGTGAATAAATCGCGTCATAGAAATTATTTCAAACGCTAAATAGATTTTTTAGCCGTTTTCTCACCCATTCTACAGGATTTTCCTCCTCTTCTGCTGCATCTACCAATTCCATTTCTCGCAATAATTGCTGTCTCTCGTGGAGTTCTTCTTTGTGTTTGACTATTTCTTGAATAATCTGTTCAGATAAATCCGGTCGTTCCGTTAAAACTTTTTGGAAACCTTCTTTATTGATGGCAAACAAAATTGTTTCTTCCAAAGCTCTCACCGAAGCAGTTCTGGGGATTCCCAACATCAAAGAAAGTTCCCCGAAAAACTGACCAGTACCGAGGTTATTCAGATGTTTGTCAATAGCTTCTACAAAAACTTCTACTGAACCTGAAAGAATCATGTAAAAAGCATCTCCGGGGTCGTTTTCGTGAAACAAATATTCTTGCGATCGCAGCCGTTTGCGGTATCCAACTTCAATCAATTGCCGCAATTCAAGATCAGTCAGATTTTCAAAGTATTCTACCTCTCGTAGCAAACAGCTAAGCGACGATGGCTTTTTCAGTTTCTCTGCAAAAATTGGCGGTTTTGGCTCATTTTCCGAGTAACTGTTCGGGAGGTCAATTGCAGTTTCTTTTTTGTTGAACATTGACAACAGAACTTCGGGGTTTTGCAAATAAATTTCTCTGTCATTGAACGGAAATTCTATCTTTTGGTGGCGGAAATTGTATTCAATTGCAAAATTTAAAGAACTTTTAATTATTTCTCTTTCAGTCGGCTTGTCCGTCCAAACTAAAAGTTCAAATTTAAAACTATCATCACCAAACTCGACAAACAATACTTTCGGATTCGGTTCGTACAAAACTCCTGCTTCTTTGTAAGCAATATTTAACAGAGTTTCTGTCACTAACAGCGGGTTACTATTCTCGGCTACTTCTACGGGAACTCGCAGACAGAGTAGGGAGTTTTCGTAACTCCAGTTAACAATTTTGTTGCTAATCATTTTGCTGTTGGGAACTATGACGCTTGAGTCCTCAGTGGTTTGGAGGATGGTAGATCGAATCGAGATTTTTTTGACGATTCCCATTAATCCTTCTAATTCCACAAAGTCTCCGACTTTCACAGGTCTGTCTAAAAGCAGCGTTAAGCCGCTGACAAAATTAGTTGTTAAATCTTGGATTCCGAAGCCAATTCCGACTCCCAATCCCCCCGCAACTACTGCAAAAGAAGCGAGGTTGAAACCGATGCTTTGGATGGCGACTATCACCCCCAAAGCTACTATCAAATACCCAATAATTACTGCGATCGCTTCCCGGTTTCCCTCGTCAATTCCCAGTCTGACTAGCAAGCGTTCCTTAAGAAAGTTTGTAAAAGAGCGTGCTATGACAAGGATAGCCATAAACAATACAATCAGTTCCACCAGTGACTGCAACGATACTGGATTTTCACCTATTTTAAATAGGGTAGCTGTAAATATTTGCGATATCTGTGTCAATACTTCTTCGGGGATTGTATTCAATTTAAATTCAGGGAAGAAGGTTTTTTGTGTGGTCATTTTTTAAGGAAAGTAGTAAAAAATAAAGTTCTCAGTACCCAATGTCAAAATACAATACTGAGATCGTTATCATAAATTTTAACCTGTTTTTAGAGTAAAAAAGTGAAGTCGTTAGATAGAGATGTGGTTCCTCATAATACGCAGTTATCCCTCTTGCCAATTTTTCGGATACCTGGTCTTCGCAGGCCTGTGGTTAGTGTGCCACTTTTTCGCGATCAGAGAGCCGACTCATCTATTGTTAAAGCGATCGCTCTACTAACTTTAGTCAACATTAACTCGATTCGAGTTTATCATACTCTCCACTATTTTTTTGTGAAGTCCCGTTATCAACTTAAGCAGGGATTATTCAATGACTATTTAAGTGGACAAGTCAAATATCCAAGTATTACAATGATTTTGACTGGTGGGAGAGATATTGCTATTACTCTGCCAGTTGCGTCCCTCTTGTGTATATCTAAGTGAAAATTTAACGCATCTAGCTAAAATTGATAACGTTCCAAGAATACTTGGCATTCTACTGACATGGGGGACAAACTATAATTTAATCGCATTTGTCAATCCGTAATTTTACTGAAAATACTGCTTGTTGAGGAGTGGAAAATTGGCGATTTGGGGGTAGGTGGTCATCAATATGGCGATCGCCATGATTGCTCGATCGCCCACATCTAAGTTTCCCCCCAAATCTGAGTAAATGCTGAGCATAATTGCTGATTGACAAACACTTCCCTAGCTTATGTTGTCACCAATGTACTACCCATAGGATTGATTAGGAATAGAATTGATGAGCAATAGAACTGCTTGGCGATACATCCGAAGAATTAACGGAAATATTGTCGCCAGGGATACATATATCGCCGATTGAAAGCCTAATTGTCGCCCTACTGAACGTTTTATTCAGTACCCAAATAGGAAAAAAGGAAAACCTTACGAACCCGTATTTGGAAAGAAGTTCTAAAATTATAGCTGAAATGCACGAGCCAACATGAGCACATTCCCACCACATAAAAACCAACCGCCCCAGCAAGAGAACACAACAGCACAGGTATTGCGACAGGCTCACTTCGAGGCTTTTTTTGCTGCAGCGAATGCCGGACTGATGATTTTAGACCGCCAACTCCGGTACGTCCAAATTAACGAAGCTATGGCAGAGCTCAATGGCATTTGTGTGGCAGATCATATTGGTAGGTCGCTGTGTGAAGTGCTGCCAGAATTGGCTGCGACTCTGGGACCAATTTTGCAAGAAATTCTGGATACGGGCAAGCCAATTCTCGACTATGAAGTAGTGGGTGAAACTCCGAGACAACCGGGCATCCTGCGCTACTGGCAAGCATCTTACTATCCTTTGCGGGACGAAAATGACCTGGTTTTTGGTGTTGGTGCCCTTGTGATTGAAATTACCGATCGCAAGCGGGCAGAACAAAAGCAGGCACGACTGACGGCAATTTTGGAAGCAACTTCCGACTTAGTAGGAGTTGTGGATGCGGCTGGGCATAGCGTCTATCTCAACCAAGCCGGACAGGAAATGCTGGGGATGTCCCCACAGGAAGCACGAGCTCCGTTTACTATAGATTCTGCATTAGCTCCCTCGGCAAAAGCAAAGTTCCACAACGAAATAATTCCCAGCGCCTTGCGAGAGGGTAGTTGGGCAGGTGAAACCCTGTTTTTGTCACGCGATGGGGAAGAAATTCCAGTCTCCCAGGTTTTGATCGTTCACAAAACCGCAGCGGGTGAAGTCGAGTTTATTTCCACTATTGTGCGGGATATTCGCGATCGCAAAAAAGCAGAGGAAGAACGGCAATTGCTCGCTACAACGATCGAGAATAGCCGTGACTTTATTGGCGTGGCCTCAATGGATGGTCGCCCGATGCTAGTGAATCAGGCGGGTCTGGATTTGGTGGGACTCAGTAGTTTGGAGGAAGCCCGAACCAAACACATGACCGACTTCTTCATGGCAGAAGATTTGGACTTCGTACAGCAGTTTATTATGCCGGCAATAATGCAAGAGGGAAGTTGGCGGAGTGATTTTCGCTTCAGACATTTCCAGACAGGTCAACCCATCCTGGTAGATTACACCCTATTTTTGATTAGACATCCAGAGACTAATGAACCGGTAGGGATTGCCACTATTACGCGGGATATTCGCGATCGCAAAAACGCAGAAGATGTCCTCAAACAAAATGAAGAACGATTTCGTTCTTTAATCGAAGCTACCGCTCAAATTATTTGGATCGGTAATGCTGATGGCGAATTAGCCAGCGAACAACCTACTTTAGGTGCATTTACAGGACAGACATTTGAGGAGTATAAAGGATGGGGCTGGCTAGATGCCATGCACCCAGATGATCGCGCTCATGTTGGTAGTATATGGTCGGCTGCCGTGGCCAATCGCTCGCTCTATGAAGATGAATTACGTATGCGCCGGTATGACGGCGAATATCGGTACATGAGTTGTCGTGGTGTACCAATTCTGAACGCGGATGGTTCAATTCGCGAATGGATTGGAGCTAATACAGATATTACCGATCGCAAACAAGCTGAAGAAGCTCTGCGCGAACAGCAAGCTGTGCTGCGCGATCGCAACGTCTTGCTGAGCTCTATCTTGGAAAGTACGCCAGACATAATAGTTGTTAAAGACCGGGAAGGCCGATATGTTGCCCTTAATTCCAATGGGGCAACCTCCTTTTACGGTAAACCCATTGAGGAGATCCTGGGTAAAGATGATTCGGAACTCCTTCCCCCTGCTGCTGCCGTTCCAATAATGGCAAAAGACCGCGAGATCATGGAAGCAGGCACTACTGAAACCTACGAAGAAGATGTTTCTAATGGTAAGATCACCACTTCTTTTTTAACGACAAAAGCCCCTTGGCGGGACGCTCAGGGCAATATTCTCGGCATGATCGCCATAGCACGAGATATTACCGATCGCAAACAAGCTGAAGAAGCTCTGCGCGATCGTAATGCACTGCTAAACTCTATTTTGGAAAGTACACCCGACTTCATTGTCGTTAAAGATCGAGAAGGGCGTTATGTTGCCATTAACTCCAATTTGGCAAACTTCTTGGGCAAGCCAAGTGAGGAAATCATCGGCAAAGATGATTGGGAATTACTGCCTAACGCTGCCCGTGAAATGATGGCAAAAGATCGTCAAATCATGGCAACAGGAATCACTGAGAGTTACGAGGAAGATATCTCTCATGATGAAACCCCTAGGACCTTTTTAACTACAAAAGCTCCTTGGCGGGATGCTAATGGCAATATCCTCGGCCTCATCGCCACAACGCGAGATATTACCGATCGCAAACAAGCGGAAGAAGCGTTGCGACATAAAGAAACTCAGTATCGCAGTATTTTTGAGTCGGTGAACGATGGCATTATCATCACAGAACTAGAAACCGGAAAAGTAGTCGCCATCAATCCGGCGCAAGCCAGAATCCACGGCTACACTTATGAGGAGTTCGCTCAACTACCACCTGGAGGCTTCATACACCCAGATAGTTACCACCTATTTGTGGACTTCTTAGAAACTGTGAAGGCAGGTAAGCAGTTCTTCTGTCATGCCATTGATGTCCACAAGGATAACAAGTGCATTGATGTGGAAGTTACAGCAACCCCCTATTGGCAGGATGACAAGCTGTATGCGTTATCTGTGGTGCGAGATATTACCGATCGCAAACAAGCGGAAGATGCGATCAAACAAAGCGAAGAACGCTATCGCTCGCTAATCCTTGCTACGTCCCAAATTGTCTGGACAGGGGATTCTGAGGGGCGATGCCCGGATATGCCGACTCTGAGAGCTTACACTGGACAAACCGTAGAGGAGGTGGTTGGTTTTGGCTGGTTAGATGCAATTCACCCGGACGATCGCGAATCAACCGCTCAGGCGTGGATGGAAGCAGTGCAAACGAAAAGCCTGTATGACATAGAATATCGAATCCGGGGAGCGGATGGAAACTATCGTTATTTCCAAGGTAGGGGCGTACCTATTCTGAATGAAGATGGCAGCATCCGGGAGTGGGTTGGCACTTGCACCGATATCCACGATCGCAAACAAGCCGAAGATGCTATAAAACAAAGCGAAGAACGCTATCGTTCGCTAATCGCTGCTACGTCCCAAATTGTATGGACAGCGGATGGTGAAGGAAGATGCCCGGATCTACCGAGTTGGAGAGCTTACACCGGACAAACCGAAGCTGAGGTAATTGGTTTGGGCTGGTTAGATGCAATTCACCCGGACGATCGCGAACGAACCGCTCAGGTGTGGATGGAAGCAGCGCAAACGAAAACCCTGTATGACATAGAATACCAAATCCGCGCAGCGGATGGAAACTATCGTTATTTTCAAGTTAGAGGCGTACCCATTCTGAATGAAGATGACAGCATCCGGGAGTGGGTTGGCACTTGCAGCGATATCCACGATCGCAAACAAGCAGAATTCCTAATGGCAAAAGCTAAGGAAGCAGCCGAAGCAGCAAGTCGCGCTAAAAGTGAATTCCTTGCCAATATGAGCCACGAGTTGCGGACTCCCCTTAATGGCATCATGGGATACGCCCAGATTCTTCAGCGTTCCAAATCCTTGAATCAAGAAGAGCGATCGCGCATTGATGTTATTTATCAGTGCGGTTCCCATTTACTGACCTTAATCAATGATATTCTCGACTTGTCGAAGATTGAAGCACAGAAAGTGGAACTCATGCCTACGGATTTTCATTTCCCGGCGTTCCTGCAAGGTGTCGCAGAAATGTGTCGTATCCGAGCTGAACTAAAGGGAATTCAGTTTCATTTTCCATCAAGTCCCGAACTCCCGATCGGTATTCGTGCGGATGAAAAACGCTTGCGACAAGTGTTAATTAATCTTTTAAGTAACGCTATTAAATTTACGGATGAGGGTACTGTTACTTTTATAGTCAGCTTTGCCACAGAAGAAAAAATTCGCTTTGAAATACGCGATACAGGTACCGGCATTGCCCAAGATCAACTCCAAGCTATCTTTCAGCCCTTCGAGCAGGTAGGAGATCGCAGGCGGCAGACGGAAGGTACGGGATTAGGACTGGCAATTAGCCAAAGGATTGTAGAACTAATGGGCAGTACCATTCAGGTTCAAAGTGAGATGAATGTTGGCAGTATTTTCTGGTTTGATGTCAATCTATCTCAAGCCGATGAATGGGTGAAAACTTCTCAAATTGACCATCGCGGCCAAATTATCGGCATCAAAGACCGCCAACCTAAGATTGTGGTTATTGATGACAAATGGGCTAACCGTTCGGTAGTTAGCAATTTGCTCAGTCCGCTCGGCTTTGAGGTGTCTGAAGCAAACGATGGGCAGGAAGGCTGGGAAAAAATTCTGGAGGTACAGCCAGATTTAATCGTTACCGACTTACTAATGCCCGAACTAGATGGCTTCGAGCTAATTAAGCGGGTTAGAGAATCGGACAACTTCAAAGACATCATCATTATTGTCTCTTCTGCCAGCGTATTTGAAGCCGATCAATACAGAAGTTTAGAAGCAGGAGGCAACACTTTTATTCCCAAACCTGTTCAAGCCACGGAACTCCTGCAAAAATTACAACAGTATCTTGATTTAGAATGGGTTTATGAAGCTAATGAAGATCCCCTGGCGATCGGCTCAGACACCGATGAGCTAATTGCGCCGCCAGCTAAAGAAATGGAAATTCTATACGAACTGGCTATGAAAGGAAATTTCCTAGAAATAGTTAAGCAGGCGGTATTACTTGAAGAAATAGATCCCCAATATATTCCCTTTGCTAAAAGATTGCATCAGATGGCAAAGGACTTTCAAGACGAAGAGATTTTAACGTTTATTCAGTCCTACAAGTAAGGTTTATGAATTCAGAGATTAAAGCAAATGGTACAATTCTTATAGTTGATGACAATTCAGCCAACTTGGGTGTCTTATCTGATGCCTTAAGTCAGGAAGGATTTGAAGTTCGGGTCGCGAAATCTGGAAAGATGGCACTAGAGCGAGTCAAATATGCTCTCCCAGATCTAATCTTGTTAGATGTCATGATGCCAGAGATTGATGGATTTGAAACCTGTCGTCGATTACAGGCTAATCCAGAAACTAAACAGATTCCCATTATATTTATGACTGCGCTCTCGGATACGGCAAATAAAGTTGAAGGGTTTCAGCTTGGGGCTGTAGATTATATTACCAAACCTTTCCAACAGGAGGAAGTATTAGCTCGCGTCAAGCTGCATTTAAAGCTTCATGTTCTTGCTGATAAATTAGAAGAAAAAAACATCTTATTGGAGGAAAAAGTTAGAGAAGTCAGCCAAGCCTACGAGGATTTACAACAAATGCAACTTAAGTTAATCCAAAGCGAAAAAATGTCCGGGTTAGGGCAAATGGCGGCTGGGATTGCTCATGAAATAAATAACCCTATAAATTTCATCTCTGGCAATCTGGGTTATGCCCAAGAGTACGCTCATAACTTACTAAAAATTATACACATCTATCAAGAAGATTATGTAAATCCCACCCCTCGAATTCAAGCAGCTATGGATGAAATAGAACTAGAATTTGTGGAGGAAGATTTTATAAAAGTTCTTAACTCAATCAACTTAGGAACGCAGCGCATTCAGGAGATTGTCAAGTCTATGCGAATCTTTTCTCGCCTAGATGAGGCAGACGTGAAAGCAGTAAATATTCATGAAGGAATTGATAGTACACTCACCATCCTGCATCATCGTTTAAAATCAAAACCAGAGCATCCTGAGATTGAAATAATAAAAAATTACGGTCACATTCCACCAGTAGAATGCCATGCCGGACAATTAAATCAAGTGTTCATGAATATTATTTCCAATGCCATTGATGCTTTGGATGAATCTAATCAGCAGCGTTCGTTTGCAGAAATCAAACAACACCCGAACCGCATTCAAATTTCTACAAAAGTAATTCACGAGAATTGGGTTGCTATTCATATTAGTGACAACGGTCGGGGAGTTTGCGAAAGTTTACAACCGAAACTATTTGACCCTTTTTTTACCACCAAACCTATCGGTAAGGGAACTGGGTTGGGGTTATCTATCAGTTACCAAATTATCGTTGAAAAGCATGGGGGCAGATTATACTGCCAGCCTACAGAAGGAAAGGGAATAGAATTCGTCATTGAAATTCCAATTCGGCCACAAGCTATTCAAGCTGCTTAGTTTCCCGATGCAATGTCTCTTATGAACTTTGGTTAATTTCTCGCCGATAGCGGGGACGACAAGGTGTTCCCGTGCAAACAAAGCTAGCGGGCATATGTTTAAATACGCTACTGCGAGCTCCGATTAAGGCGTTGGCACCGATTTCTACACCAGGGCCAACGAAGCAGTCGGCGGCAATCCAAACGCCGTTATTAATGACCACAGGTGCTGTGATTAAGCCAAAGGCTGGGTCTTGAAGGTCATGAGTGCCGGTGCAGAGGTAGCTTTTTTGAGAAATGACGCAGTGTTTGCCGATCGCAATTCGATCGAGACTGTACAATACAACATCATCTCCGATCCAACTGTAGTCTCCGATTGCAATTTTCCAAGGATAGGTAAAACGAGCCGTGGGGCGAATGATCACACCACAACCTATTTTCGCTCCAAATAACCGCAGCAAGCCGCTTCTGATGCCGTTAAAAGGGTGTGGAGTGAGAGGAAATGCGATCGCCTGGACGAACCACCAAAGCAAAATTAGCCAAGTAGGCTTTCCTCGATCAAACTTTGATTGATCGTACTTCCGCAAATCAACCAAAGATTCCCCTGTTAAAATATTTGCGTGATTGTCGCTAATTGGACGATCGTTTATTCCCGAATTTGGGGAATTTGCGATCGAATTTTCCGGATCTTGGTGCGGATTTGGTATATAATCGGTCATTGATAGTTAATTTAATGTTTAATTTAAAATCGAGTTTAACCTTAAGGGCTGCTGCATGACATTTCTAGTTAAGGAAAATTTTGACTCTGAAAACGCCAAGGATACCGCACAATGCGAGAATATAAATCCCAGAATTGGCAAAGTGCGACTTTTACAAACAGCATTGGTATTGCTTAGCAGCTTTTTTGTAGCAGAGTTAATCGCTGCACTTAATTCTCATAGTTTGTCCCTATTAGCAGATGCGGGTCACGTTTTTTCAGATGTAGCAGCTTTAGCAATAACTTTGACAGCGACTTGGTACTCCTCAGTCAAACGCAAAAGTAAATCCGTAGATTGTGCGATCGCACAATCGTCAATTCCTGAACGAGGAGAAATCATTGCTGCTTTAATTAATAGTATCAGTTTAGTGGCGATCGCCCTGTGGATTGCAGCAGAGTCGATCGCCCGTTTGCAGTCCCCAACCCCCGAAGTAGAAGGGCTCCCGATGTTAATTACCGCCATAGTCGGTTTAAGCATCAACTCGATTAATGCTTGTTGTTTGCATTCCTGCTGTCACGGTGACTTGAATCTCAAAAGCGCGTTTCTGCACGCAGTCGCCGACATATTTTCGTCGGTGGGAGTAATTTTAGCTGCGATCGCCGTAGCGTGGCTGCACTGGAATTGGGCTGACGGCTTAATTAGCTTGCTGGTGTCGGCATCAATAATTTTATTAACTCTACCATTACTAATCGAAAGCATTCAATTGCTGCGAGGAAAAGTATCAGCAATATCCGCAATTCAACAAGGTTGTGATTGCGAAAAAGTGAGCGCCGAAAAATTGCTTTTCCCATCCCTCGAAGAACTCATCAAATAACATCTCTTCATCTGCGTATATCCGCATATATCCCCTGATATCTGCGGTTAAAATAGCTAAGTAATTAACCCAGCGATATCTAGATTGTAAAGATATCGTAAACCTTATTATCTACTCATCACCAAGACAAAGATCCGACTTTTCCGACTTTACGATCCGACTTTTCCGACTTTACAGAGGCAGGGGCCCGAAGCAATGATTAGAGATAGGGAAAGCCAACCCACGATGTCTAGATTGTAAAGAGATCGTAAACCTGGATGTTGTGTTGCGAAATGTTAAATCAACATATGCTATAAAAGATATGTCTTTAGGGGGATACATTAAAATTGCATCTAAGCTATAGGCGTTCATTCCCACGCCAGGCCAGTGAAAGCCTACTTCATATCAGGACTACCCCGCTCAGGCTCTACTTTACTGGCTGCACTACTACGACAAAATCTCCGGTTTTACAGCGCTATGACTTCCCCTATTGGGGGCGCAAGTCGATCGAATGCTGGAAAGTGAGCGAAGACAATGAGTTTTCCGTGTTCATTTCCCCTGAACAAAAACAGGCACAGCTTATTACCACCCGCCAACTGATCGAGAAGTGATCTCCGACACCAATCGCCTGTGATGCAGCAAATTGGCATTAATTCTGGAACTATTTCCCGAAGCCAAAGTTATCTGCTGTGTCAGAAACCTCGCTTGGATTATGGACAGCATCGAGCTACTAATTCGGCGCAATGCCTTTGATGTTTCCAGATTATTTATTTAATGCTCCAGCGGAACTGGCTAACAATTTTACAGCCCGATTTATTTGAGCAATAGGACTAATAAATTATTCAGTCCTCATAGCGAGGACTTAAGCGAGGTGGGGGTTGAAACCCCGACCAGACTTGAATGTAAACAATAGATCTCAAGGATTTCAGCAATTATGAACGTACCAAACATGAACAAGCAAATTATTTTCGTTGACTCCTCTGTACAGGATTATCAAAGCCTGATCCAAGGCATCGATCCCGCTCAAATTGTGATTTTAAATGAAAATTCCAGCGCGATCGACCAAATTACAAACGCCTTGGCAGAGCAAAAAGATATTGAAGCAGTTCATATAGTTTCTCACGGTAGCGACGGCACCCTATTTCTGGGTAACTCACCCCTGGACAAAACAACCCTAGAAAGCCATGCAGCCACCCTACAAAAATGGGGCAAAGCCTTAAAACTAAATGCAGATCTTCTCCTCTACGGCTGTAACGTTGCCCAAACTGAGCAAGGAAAAGCTTTTGTTAAACGCCTGAGTCAATTAACGAAAGCCAACGTTGCCGCATCCACTACTCTCACAGGCAATGCCAAATTAGGAGGTGACTGGAACCTTGATTTTATCATAGGTAAAATTCAAGCCACCTTAACATTTTCCCCAGAAGTGATGCGGGATTACAGTTTTGTCCTAGGTGAGTTTGTGAACGAAAGCTTTAGTGGATCAAGCGTTAGCAGTCTTTGGATCTACGGGAAGACAGGCTCATCGGCTAACCCTGGTTTGACCGCTTCCGGTACCAGCACTTCACTGCCGAATATAGGTACTGATGCTCCCGGCAGTGGAGTGTTACGATTAACTTCAAATGCTCCCAATCAAGCTGGATTCGTTATCTACAACCAGCCTATTTCTTCAACAGCAGGGGTAAAAGCTACCTTTGACTTGTTTGCCTACAATGCATCCATTGGAAGTGGTGCGGATGGATTGAGTTTCTTCCTCATTGACGGTAATGCCAGCCCCACCCAAGCCGGAGCTAGTGGTAGCAGCCTTGGCTATGCCCGCAACACAGCCAACAACCAACCCGGTTTGGTAGGAGGCTATGTAGGAATCGGATTTGATGCCTATGGCGGTTTCTCTTCGATCCTCGAACATTCAACCGGATTACCATCGACTCAATATCCGGATCGTGTGGGAATTCGAGGCAAGGCATCAAATGATTACCAATATATAACCTCCGCACCTGTCTCGGGTGGCATAGATAAACCCTTGGAGACAAATCGCAATAATGCCAGAAGAAGAGTTCAAATTCAATTAACACCCAGCAATGCCGCCCAGCCAAATCGCCTGTCGGTAGCGATGGATTTGAACAACAACGGCAACTTTACTGATGCGGGTGAAACCATTATCGCTCCCTTCGACATTACTGCTAGCAATGGGGCTGTACCAACTACTTTTAAATTTGGCTTTGCCGCGTCAACGGGAGGTCAGACAAATATTCACGAAATCGGCAATCTCATTTACGAGACGCTCAACCCTACTACCGCCCCCACCCTCACCGATACGGTGGTCACCCTCAACAACATCCCAGAAGACTCCGGTACTCCTACAGGCGCTGTCGGTACCCTCATCTCTTCTATTGCTGCCATCGGCACGGGGCAAAATAACATCACCGACGCCGACGCTGGCGCAGTAGCAGGTGTAGCCATCACCGCCGCCAATACAACCAACGGCACTTGGTACTACACCATAAATGGCGGTACTACTTGGAATCCCTTGGGCGCAGTATCCGATACCAACGCTCGCCTACTCGCCGCCGATGCCAATACCCGTATTTACTTCCAACCAAGCGCTAACTACAACGGCCCGGTCACCAACGCTATCACCTTCCGCGCCTGGGATCAAATGGCGGGTGCTAATGGTGGGACTGTCAACACCACTACCAACGGGGGCTCGACTGCTTTCAGCACCGCCACCGACACCGCAGCCATTACCGTCACCCCTGTCAACGACATTCCCAGTTTCACCGCCACCAACCCAGCCTCCATCAACGAAGACAGCGGGGCGCAAACATTAACGACTTGGGCTACATTCAACCCCGGCGCAGCCAACGAAGTCAGCCAAACTGCCACCTACACCGTCAGCAACATCGGCACCCCGAGCTTATTTGCCACATTACCTGCCGTAAATGCCAGTGGCAACCTCACTTACACACCCGCCCCTGACGCCTTCGGCACCTCCACCTTCGATGTCAGAGTCCAAGACAGCGGCGGCACCCCCGGCGTCGCTACCTCGACTACCCAAACCTTCACCATCACCGTTAACCCCGTCAATGATAAACCCAGTTTCAGTAACTTAGGAAATCAAACCCTAACAGCTTGGACAAACACAATTCAAACAGTTAGCAACTGGGCAAATACTGTTATCTTCGGTCCCGCCAATGAAGCCACTCAAACAGTTAGCAAATACACCGTTACTAACAACGACAACACCTTATTTACAACTCAACCAAGTGTAGCAACCAATGGCACACTGACCTACACTCCCAGTGGTAAACCCGGTACCGCCACCGTTAACGTGCAACTCCAAGATAACGGTGGCATAGCGAATAATGGTGTTGACACTTCCAGCCCAGCCACATCATTTAATATTACCATTCCCGTACCGAAAGTTAACCTCACTGCCAGCACAACTACTGCCAACGAAGCCGGGACAACAGCTATTACCTTTACCGCCACTGCCGAAGGTAATGTCGTCGGCGCTCAAACCCTTGATTTAGCATTAACTGGTACTGCTAGTGCTGCTGATTTTACTGGTACTATTCCCGCTCAAATAACTATAGCAGATGGGAGTAGTACGGGGCAAGTAACTGTCACAGTTAATGATGATAATTTTATCGAAGGTACGGAAACAGCTACTTTAACAATTAGCAAGCCGTCAACAGGGATAGCATTAGGAACTACTACTAACCAAAGTGTGACGATTACTGACAATGATACTGCGGGAGTAACCATCACACCCACGACACCTTTAACTACCACAGAAGCGGGTGGAACTGCTACATTCACAGTCAAGTTAAATACGCAACCAACAGCCGATGTCACCAT
>NZ_JAUBRB010000149.1:0-1103 GCF_036701585.1 Microcoleus sp. POL10_C6
TAAATAGAGTCGCCAAATTTCTGTGACAGCAGGCATTTTTAACCCGACAAACGCCAACCACATCGGCTTCCCAATCCTGGTAGAGCCATCAGCAGCCGAGGAGTTCCACCAGCAGAATCGACATCTCATGAGAGGGGGACAAGCGAAAATGTAAATTGTGCCACACCCGTATTCGCAATTGACCTAAATCTGGGTCATCCACCTCAACTTGTTGTGCGGGAGAACTCCAAGTTGTAGAGTCGTTGAGTTTGAATCGCTCGCCGTGGACTTTAGGTCTACCTTGGCCTCCATAAGCAGGCGGTGGCCCCCACAAACATAAATTCGACCGCAGGCGCATCAGTTTATCGACCGGCAATTCTGCGGTTTGATTTACAAACGGCGCACAGCCGTATTCGCTGTCCCACAACGATAGCGCTCTTGACGGCAAGTGAGAACTGACACTCGATAATTGTTGAACAGCCTGAGAAATTGGACTGTCCCAACTGGTAATTCTCTCGTGTAACAGTGGCAAGGCCCAACTTCCTTGTGCTTCAGGTATCCACGCCAATGTACTGTAACCGTATCCTACAGTCACGCCCGCGACCTCCCAGTTGTGATGGGGAATGTTCGTAAGTACGTTCTTTCAGTGTTTTGGCGAACGGTCTTGACCAACTCGTATGGTCGCCCGCGAGGACAATTCGTTCCGATCGCGGGAGTTGTTGGATGTAAAGTTTCATTAATTGTTGTCGATCTGGTCGAGTGTCTTGTAATGCTTCGTAAACGCTTGGCCATTGACGGCGAAACACACAAGATAATGATAAGTCGGCTAAACTTTGAGCTGTTCTAGTTAACAAGAGCGCATCCATTAACTCAAAGGTAGCATCTTGCGCTTTACGTAGATTGTTGTAGATGGCTTGACGAAACTCAAGCAATTGAGTGACAACATTATTCATAGCGGTTGATCGGGTTGGTGAGACTTCCCTATCTTCCGCCATCCGGGTCAACTCCAGCAGAGTTGACCCGGTATTTTTTTGCCTGTTGTTGGTTCTCTCATCCCTTCGATTGTGCTGTGGGGAGATCACTTTTGCTTGAGGGCGATCGTACTCTTTAGTCTAAACTCCAGT
>NZ_JAUBRB010000026.1:0-88684 GCF_036701585.1 Microcoleus sp. POL10_C6
TTCTTACTCCCTCCCCTTGATAAGGGGAGGGTTGGGGTGGGGTAAAAAGTTTACGACTCCTGCAAGGATTGCTATATTTCATAAAATTGAAGGAAGCCTTGAGACACCTCTAGTGTAAATTATTTACCTACACCCGCTGGCTGCTGACGGTTTCGCACTTCCAGAAAAATCAACAAAGCATTAACATCAGCCGGATTCACCCCGCCAATTCTCGCCGCTTGGCCAATCGTCAGCGGTTTCACCTTAGCCAACTTTTCCCGCGACTCTTTCGAGAGAGTTGTAATTGCCATGTAATCCAAATCCGCAGGCAATTGTCGGCGTTCATGTCTGACAATTTCATCAATTTGATTTTGCTGTTTTTGCAGATAGCCAGAATATTTAATGTCAATTTCCGCACCCTCTTTCTCAGCCAACTTCAGACTAGAATTTCCTAAATTGTAGCGTTCCAAATCCACATAATGAAAACCAGGACGACGCAACAAATCAGCAAGAGTAATCGAACCTTTAATCGCTTGTTGAGTGCCCGCAAAAATTGCCTTGCCAACTTCCTCGTGCTCTTTCACCCGCGTCGAGTACAAGCGTTCCTTCTCTGCCACAATATTAGCTTTTTTCCGCTCAAATAACTCCCAGCGGCGATCGTCAATCAAACCAATTTCCCGTCCCAGCGGCGTCAAGCGTTGGTCAGCATTGTCCGATCGCAATAATAGCCGATATTCCGATCGCGAAGTCAACATCCGGTAAGGTTCCCGCAAATCCTTCGTACACAAATCATCGATCAAAGTGCCGATATAACTTTGCTCGCGAGGAAACACTATCATCTCCTGATTTTTCGCAAACCTAGCTGCATTAATCCCCGCCACGAGCCCCTGTGCAGCCGCCTCCTCATATCCAGTTGTACCGTTCACCTGACCCGCGCAAAATAGCCCTTCAATCTTCTTAGTCATCAGCGTTGGAAAGCACTGAGTAGCCGGCAAATAATCATACTCCACAGCATAAGCAGGGCGCATCATCTCGCACTTTTCCAAACCAGGAAGAGTCCGCAGCATTTGCAATTGCAAATTTTCCGGTAAACCAGTAGAAAATCCTTGGATATAAAGTTCAGGAATATCTCTACCTTCCGGTTCGATAAAAATCTGGTGACTTTCCTTATCCGCAAACCGCACAATCTTATCTTCAATACTTGGACAATAGCGCGGCCCCTTCGCATCCACCCAGCCGCCGTAGACTGGAGAAAGGTGCAAATTGTCTCTAATTAACTGGTGAGTTTCAGGCGTAGTTCGAGTCAAATAACAAGGCATTTGTTCCCGTTCGATCCAAACTTCTGGATCGAAACTAAACCAGCGAACCTCTGTATCTCCCGGCTGCGGTTCTAGGTTGGTGTAATCGAGAGTACGTTTGTCAACTCTTGCCGGAGTTCCAGTCTTCAATCTGCCAGTTTCAAAGCCCAAACGGTTGAGAGTTTCCGTCAAGCCAACGGCGGCAAATTCTCCCGCACGTCCGGCGGGCATCGACTTATTGCCTACCCAAATCGTGCCACCTAAAAAAGTGCCTGTGGTCAGAATTACTGCTTTGCATTCAAAAGCGACGCCGAAGTATGTTTCAACTCCGATAACTTCTTCGTTTTTTCCCAAAACTAAGTCTGTCACCATCGCTTCCCGGATGGTCAAATTCTCTTGGTTTTCGACAATATTATTCATTACAGCGGCGTATTCCCGCTTGTCAGTTTGTGCCCTCAGCGCCCACACTGCGGGGCCTCGCGAAGAGTTGAGGATGCGTTTTTGTAGGTAGGTGCGATCGGCCATTTTGCCAATTTCCCCGCCTAACGCATCAACTTCGTTAGTGAGTTGGGTTTTAGCCGGGCCACCGACAGCAGGATTGCAAGGTTGCCACGCAATTTTGTCGAGGTTGAGGGTGAGGAGGAGGGTGCGACAGCCGAGGCGAGAAGTGGCGAGGGCTGCTTCGCAGCCGGAGTGTCCGCCACCTACTACGATGATGTCGAAACTGTCTTGGAATTCTACTGGTGTTTGTGCGGTCATTCGATTTTAGATTTTAGATTTTAGATTTTAGATTTTAGATTGAAGAATAGACATCCGGCAAAATTAGGTTTTAGTTTCCTCAATTAAAACTCTTCCTCTCCATTAGTGTAGCTGCTTTCTTCAAACATCGATGTTAATCCAGTAATTTTTACGGGGGGTCGATCTTTGAATTCTACGACAAAGGACAACTCCCCACCCATTGCCGCGATATAACTTTGCAAAGTAGATACCAACAAATCCGCACGGCGTTCGAGTCGCGACACATTTTTTTGACGCATTTTTAATAATTCTGCCATGCGAATCTGAGTAAATTTCCTTGCTTTTCGTAAGTTTTGCAAGGTCATTTCTTCAGCCATCAACTCAATCGATCGCTTTTCGACTATTGCTCGTTGTTCGGGAGGCAAATTCTCCATAATAGTCTTCAGGCTAATTGTCATCTGTTTCTTGCTCGATTAACTTATTCTAATGATCTGTAAATCTACTATCTGCACATAGCATATTATAGGCAATAGTCGATCGAATAACCATATTTAATATGCACGCTTCGCGCCTTCGCGGTTCAATAATTCCGTAATCAGGCAGTTTTGCGCTATGTTAGACAAAAAAATCTCAACAAGCGTACACAAGTGAAATACTTCTTCTTATCCGACGGCTGGAAAGTTGGGCGCGTCTGGGGCGTAGGCGGCGAGTGGAGTCACGCCGCCTGGAGGCGGCCGCCGGACATCCAACAGCTCAACCTCTGTCTTTCCGATCGCAACGAAAAAATGTGGCTCTACCGCGTAGAAGACGCCGTACTCATGGTAGAAGTCCAACCAGCAGTCCGTCCCGATCCCGCCGATCCCGCCAAAAATATCGGCAACGTCACCCTCACCAGACTGATCGATGCCGAGCAAGTCCTCGAACGCCTCGGGACGATCGCCGCCCGCTGCGAAATGGGCAATCCGCAACTAATGTAATGCTCAACATATTGCAATCGGTTCTAACACTCGATACACTTCTTTAAATAACTTTCATTTTTATGCCTCCACCTTTGAAGGTAGATGGCAGTCGGCAAAAGGCAGAGTTTTAAACCCTACAGGTAACTGCTGGGGATTCAGAATCTGATTTTTCCGTAAAAATAGACATCATCACTTACACCTTGGAGAACCGCAGTCAATGGGACTACCCTGGTATCGCGTACACACAGTCGTCTTAAATGACCCAGGCCGATTGATTTCTGTACACTTAATGCACACTGCCCTCGTGGCAGGTTGGGCCGGCTCAATGGCCCTTTATGAACTAGCAGTTTTTGATCCCACAGACCCAGTTCTCAACCCAATGTGGCGTCAAGGGATGTTCGTGTTGCCCTTCATGACTCGCTTGGGAGTTACGGGTTCTTGGGGCGGTTGGAGCATCACTGGCGAAGGTAACGTCGATCCGGGCTTCTGGTCCTTTGAAGGCGTCGCCGTCGCTCACATCGTTCTATCGGGCCTGCTGTTCTTAGCAGCAGTTTGGCACTGGGTATTTTGGGACTTAGAACTTTTCAGAGACCCTCGCACCGGTGAACCAGCCCTTGACTTGCCAAAAATGTTTGGCATTCACCTGTTCCTCTCCGGCTTGCTTTGCTTCGGCTTCGGCGCATTTCACCTTTCGGGACTTTTTGGCCCGGGAATGTGGGTTTCCGACCCCTACGGCCTGACCGGTCACGTCCAGCCAGTGGCACCTGCTTGGGGCCCTGAAGGCTTTGACCCGTATAATCCGGGCGGCATCGTGGCTCACCACATTGCAGCGGGCGTAGTCGGCGTAATTGCCGGTTTGTTCCACTTGACAGTGCGGCCGCCGGAACGTCTTTACAAAGCCCTGCGGATGGGGAATATCGAAACTGTACTTTCTAGCAGTATCGCTGCCGTGTTCTTCGCAGCCTTTGTGGTTGCGGGTACGATGTGGTACGGTTCTGCTGCGACTCCGATCGAACTTTTTGGCCCGACTCGCTATCAGTGGGACAGTGGCTATTTCCAACAAGAAATCGATCGCAGAGCTCAAGCTAGCTTGGTCGGTGGTCAAGGCTTCCAAGAAGCTTACGAACAAATTCCTGAAAAATTGGCTTTCTACGACTACGTGGGCAACTCTCCTGCTAAAGGCGGTTTGTTCCGGGCCGGCGCGATGGTCAATGGCGACGGTATTGCGAAAAGCTGGCTGGGCCATCCAGTATTTACTGACAGCGAAGGTCGGGTATTGTCGGTTCGCCGCCTCCCCAACTTCTTTGAAACTTTCCCAGTAATTTTGACGGACAAAGATGGGGTCGTTCGCGCTGACATCCCCTTCCGCCGTGCTGAATCAAAATACAGCTTTGAACAAAGCGGAGTTACCGTCAGCTTCTACGGCGGCGAACTTAACGGTCAAACCTTTAATAATCCTCTAGATGTTAAGAAGTTTGCTCGCGCTGCTCAAAAGGGTGAAGTATTTGAATTCGATCGCGAAACCTTGAACTCTGACGGCGTTTTCCGCACTTCGACTCGCGGTTGGTTCACTTTCGGACACGTTTGCTTTGCTTTGCTGTTCTTCTTCGGCCATATCTGGCACGGTTCTCGGACTATTTTCCGCGACGTGTTTGCTGGAGTTGAGGCTGACTTGGAAGAACAAGTCGAGTGGGGCCTGTTCCAAAAACTGGGCGACGTGACCACCAGAAGAGAAGAACCTCTCTAAATTTCGCCAGCCTCTGGCTAGCCGGGAAACATCCCCGGTGTAAAAAAACCCGGTTTCTTCAAGAAACCGGGTTTTTTTAGTTAATAATAAAACCAACAATTAAGATAAGATAATACGGCAAGGGAAGATAGGGAAAATTTAACATGGAAAGCGTTGCTTACATTTTGATTCTGGCTTTAGCCATAGGCGTACTATTTTTTGCGATCGCCTTTCGGGAACCTCCCCGGATTGGCAAATAATTAGCTATACGCCTCCAGCAAGTCCAAAATATCTTAAACCGGACTGCGGTTAGCCCGCATCATAGTGATCTAATTTGGTGCGGGACTATTTCACTGCTGTGTGCTAAGTGATTTTTCTAGTCCAGCCATTCATCAGACCCCAGGCGGTTAGATGAATGGCAATTTGCTGGCAATGCCTGTTAAAATCAGCAATCATGCGCTGTTCCTCCTGCCAACACACAAATAGTCGCGTTCTAGAATCGCGTTCAGCCGAATCAGGTCAAAGCATCCGTCGGCGGCGCGAGTGTTTGAGCTGCCAGCACCGCTTCACAACTTACGAACGCATAGAATTTGTGCCGATTACGGTGATCAAGCGGGACGGCAAGCGCGAATCTTTTGACAGGTCAAAATTAGTTAGGGGATTGATTCGGGCCTGCGAAAAAACCGGTTTGTCTTCGGGGCATCTCGAAACTCTGGCAGAAGAAATTGAGGCCCAACTCCAAGGTCGATCGCTCCGAGAAATCGCCAGTTCAGAAATAGGGGAACTGGTGCTGTTGCACCTGCGGCCGCTCAGCGAAGTCGCTTATGTCCGTTTTGCCTCCGTATATCGGCAATTTCGAGGCATCCGAGATTTTGTAGATACCCTAAATCACCTTCAGAATCCCCTCAACGAAGCTGAAGATACAGAAACTAGACCGAATTTTGACGCAGATTTGCCGGATTCCGAAGCAGTCGATCGAGAAAGCCCAGCATCCTGCGCTACCCCCAGCTAAGCTCGCTTAAATTAATTTATCGAAATATTCTGGGAGATTGAAAACCATGTCGCGAGGAAGGCCGGGAGGAATAGCGACTCAAGGGACTCTCATTCGAGCGAGTGTTCTTTTTTCTCAGTAAGAGTGCTGGGTGTGATATGATCGTCATCGGTCTAAAATAGAGTATAACTAGACAACGTAAAAACTTAACTGGATTAGTTGAGTGCGTAGTCACACCTAACGGTGTTGCAGTTTAGGAAAGCTCGCATTTGAACAAAACCTAACTAAAGATCGGTGACTAATTAAATACGGTAGGGCATACCGAAATTTACGCTTCTGGAGAAACCGACCTCTACTTAGACTGGAGTAATCCTGTCGCCAGCAAGTCGGCTCGTTGAATGAAGAATCTCAGTTTATTTATACCTGAGAGTGTCAAAATAGTCTACTTGACTCGGAATGTTAAGATGCAACGTTTTAACACAGAGTATGGAGTAACAGTAATGGCAAGCGCTGGTGTGCAGTTGCACCCGGCAAAAGTTAGCGAAAACTGACTTTAGTAAAAGATTTTGAAAAAAGTTAATCGCTTTTTCACCAAAATCTCTAATATCTGCCGGCACAAACGAAAAACATGAAGGAGAGAAATCCTAGGAAACTATTCGCATGGTCAATCTCAAAACCACAGTCAAAGACATCGGCTTTACTCACGAAGATTTTGCAGCCCTACTTGATAAATATGACTATCACTTTAGCCCGGGCGATGTAGTAGCGGGTACAGTTTTTAGTATAGAACCCAGGGGCGCTCTGATTGATATCGGTGCTAAAACAGCAGCGTACATTCCCATTCAGGAAATGTCCATCAATCGAGTGGAAAGCCCTGAAGAGGTATTGCAATCAAACGAAACCAGAGAATTTTTCATCCTCACCGATGAAAATGAAGACGGACAATTAACCCTGTCCATCCGGCGCATCGAGTATATGCGGGCGTGGGAAAGAGTGCGACAACTCCAAGCAGAAGATGCCACAGTACGATCGCAAGTATTTGCCACCAACCGCGGCGGCGCACTCGTGAGAATAGAAGGCTTGCGAGGCTTTATTCCCGGTTCTCACATCAGTACCCGCAAACCGAAGGAAGAATTAGTCGCCGAAGAATTACCATTAAAATTCTTAGAGGTAGACGAAGACCGCAACCGCCTAGTGTTGAGTCATCGTCGCGCCTTAGTTGAGCGCAAGATGAACCGCCTCGAAGTCGGGGAAGTCGTCATCGGTACAGTACGCGGTATCAAGCCTTACGGTGCCTTTATCGACATCGGCGGCGTCAGCGGCTTGCTGCACATCTCGGAAATTTCACACGATCACATCGATACGCCTCATAGCGTCTTCAATGTCAACGACGAAGTGAAAGTGATGATCATTGACTTGGATGCCGAGAGGGGCCGGATTTCTCTCTCCACCAAGCAGTTGGAACCGGAACCGGGCGCGATGGTCAAAAATCGCGAATTGGTATACGAAAAAGCTGAGGAAATGGCAGCTAAGTTCCGCGAGAAAATGCTGGCTCAAAAGCAAGCTAAAGCAGGCATAGATATTCCTGTAGACTCGATCGATGCTGATGATGAGCTCTCCGACGAAATACTCGAAGATGTACCCTCAGCAATGGAAGAGGATCTGCCAGAAGATGTAGCACCGGAAGCACCACCGGAAGCAGCACCGGAAGCAGCACCGGAAGCAGTATTAGATGTAGAGGAAGAAATCCCTCCTGCGACGGAAGAATAACATCACAGTTAGTGTGATTAAAAGAGGGAATTTTCCCTCTTTTTTTTTGAGTTAGTCATTAGTCATTAGTCATTAGTCATTAGTCGCTGCTCGGTGGTTGACAATTCCCAGTTGCCAATTCCCCATTCTTAATTACCGAGATTTAACCTATTTCTGTAGACCGATGCAGCGATCGCACTTTAAATGAAAACAAGTGGCAGCGCGATCAATCTTCCTAAATAAACCTAGCCTTTATGCTGCTAATTTGTTAAGATTTACAAACATCAGGGGCATCAGCACAAGTGCAAACTCATCAGCATTCTCAGGCAAAAACAAACTAGACAAGCAAATTACACAAAATAATACTTAGAAATTTCTTGCCCTAACGCTCAAAGGCAAGTGTATCATGAACATCGAACTATTAAAAGAAAAATTAGAACAGCTCAAAAAACGTCCCAATTCGAGCAAAGGAACGATCGACCAAATTGAAAACTGGTTAACCGGTTCCCACATTTTGCAAAGATTGAGAATTAATCCTTACTACGTAGCAGGCGAGACAGTCAAGAATGTTAAAAAAATTACTTCCGAATTTCTGCACGGAGTGAAAGCTGGTGCTTTCGACTTGCACTGGGATATTCACTGCCCCCACTGCAACATGATTACAGAAGAATTTAAGGATTTGGCAGACACATCAGAAATGTCTTTTTGCCCGATGTGCGATCGCGAGTTTAACATTGATTTGCTTGATCGCGTCGAAGTTACTTTTTCCCTGAACAAAGAAATCGAAGACCCGCAACTGCGACCCGTCTGCGCTCCCCCTCCCGTACTCCAGAACAAACTGCAACTGTTAACGCCTTTATACTGCACCGAATCGGAGATTGTCACCTTAGAAAACGGTCGATATCGCTACTGCTGTCCCCTCACTTTAGCTAAAGGGATTTTAAAGGTCGAAGGCGACAAAACAGAAGAGATACAAGAAATTCAACTCAAGCAGTTAGCCGGCCCAGATTTTGACAAAAAAGAGCTGGCCGTGCGTCCCGGAAAAGTTAAGCTCGAATTAACTAATACCGAACACAATTTGTCCGGGCTGATTTTGCATTCAGATGAATTGCCCGATGAACTGACATTAGAACAACTGCCCCTGCGGCTGTCAGGAATGCAACTGCTTCATCACCCGGATTATAAGCGTTTGTTTGGCGATCAAGTAATATCGGAAAGAGAGCGAGTCAAGATTCGGGCGATTACTATTATGTTTACCGATATTACCGGTTCTACCAGAATGTACGAAACGCTCGGAGATACCAAAGCTTACAATATTGTCCGCGACCATTTTGAAATTTTCTTTGAGTCGATCGAGAAATTTGGCGGAAAAGTCATTAAAACCATCGGCGATGCCGTCATGGCTTCTTTTATCAGCAACGAACAAGCAATTATGACAGCCACCGATGCTGTGGCTAGTTTCAGGAAATACAATTCAACTCGCCAACAAGCAGAGTGGATTCAAGTCAGGATTGGCATTCACCGAGGTACGGCTTTGCTGGTAAATCTTAATAATTCGATCGACTATTTTGGCTCCACAGTCAACAAAGCTGCCAGGATTCAAAATCTTTCTAAAAGTGACGAAGTTTCGTTTTCCGAAGAAGTTTATCATGACCAAGCATTTTTAAGTGGATTAAAAACTGCTGGAGTCTCCGAAATTCAAAAACGAGTTGAAGATTTAAAAGGAATACAAGGCGCACAAGTCACTTATACTGCTAGAATAAACACGGAATCAGTAATCCCGCTGTCTGCTACACTTGTCGCTAAAAAAAGCTAAGTAGGTAAACAAATATAAGTAGTTATTGCTAGCCTCTCGTTGCGATCGCCCCAACAGCAGATAGAGTTGTTCGATCGCGCTCAGAAGATAATGACTCCAACAGTATACTTACTCATTAAATGAGTTGCATAATACCTATAACTTAAGGTATACTTAAGTATAGTACGGGTTCTTCAGCGGCATCTTGCGAGAACTGTAGGTTGCTGAATAGCTGAAGTCCTCGACTTCATAGCATGACTTCTCCTCAATTATCTCCAGAAAATACACCCGAAGCCATCGCACCAGCCGCCCTCGACAGCGAACAATTAACCGAAACCGATGCCCCCTTTCCCATTGTTGGAATTGCCGCCTCAGCAGGAGGGTTGGAAGCATTCACGCAGTTACTCAGCCATTTACCGGCCGATACGGGTATGGCGTTTGTGCTGATTCAACATTTAGACCCCAATCACAAAAGTCTGCTTAGCGAGATTCTTGCGCGAACCACGCAAATGCCTGTTAATGAGGTAGAAGACGGCGTAGCTGTAGAGCCCAATCAAGTCTACGTTATTCCGCCCAACACCAAGATGGTGGTATGTAAAGGCGTGCTGCAATTATCACCGCGCGAGAAGATTTATGGCAAATATATGCCGGGAGATGCGTTTTTTACCTCATTGGCGATCGATCGTGGGCACAAAGCGATCGCCGTAGTTTTATCCGGGGGAGACGGAGACGGTTCACTGGGGCTCAAGGCAATCAAAGCAGCCGGAGGCATGACTTTTGCTCAATGTCAAGACACAGCAAAATTCGATAGTATGCCGAATACCGCTGTTGCCACAGGCAATGTCGATTTCGTTCTGCCACCGGAAAAAATTGCCGAGGAACTGGCAAACTATAGTCACAATCCCCTTCTCACTGGCCCACTTCCCATGACAAAAGTTGAGGAATCGCCCGAACAGGGAGATGCCCTGGCTACTATTTTTGCGGTGCTGAAATCCACTACAGGCGTTGATTTTAGCCAGTACAAACCCAGGACGATCGCTCGACGCATCCAGCGACGGATGGTGTTGTACAAGCTGGAAAGCTTGAATGATTACGCCCAACATCTTCGACACAATTCGGCTGAAGTCACAGCCCTGTATGAAGAAATCCTGATCCACGTTACCAGTTTCTTCCGTGACCCCGAAGCCTTTGAAAAGTTAAAAGAACTGGTTTTCCCCACGATTACCCAAAATAAATCGGCCGAAACTCCGATTCGGATTTGGGTGGCGGGATGTTCCACAGGTGAAGAAGTTTATTCGATCGCCATTTGCTTGTTAGAGTTTTTGGGCGATCAAGTCATCCAGCCACCGATCCAGATTTTTGCCACGGACATTGGCGAACAGGCAATTGGCAAAGCGAGGTCTGGCGTCTACTCAGAAAACCAGATGGTAGATGTTTCACCAGAACGACGTACTCGCTTCTTTATTGCCGAAGCAAGAGGTAGCTATAGAATCAGCAAGGCAGTCCGCGAACTTTGTGTATTTGCCCGACAAGACTTAGGCAGCGACCCGCCTTTTTCCAATATCGATTTAGTTAGCTGTCGCAATGTGCTGATCTACTTGGGAGAGTCATTGCAAAAAAAAGTTATGCCGATTTTTCATTACAGTCTTAAGCCAACGGGCTTTCTCTTGTTAGGCACTTCGGAGAGTACCGGAGAATTTTCCTACTTGTTTACTTCATTGGATAAAAAGTCTAAAATTTATACCAAAAAGTTGACTGCGACTCGTCCCCATTTTTCGTTTACGCCGAGTTCCTATCCCGTCGCTAAAGCACGTGAACGGGAGGAAGTGAAAAACAATTTTACGAATAGCTTGGATTTACAACAAGAAACTGACCAACTGATTTTAAATCGATATGCCCCAGCCAGTGTGGTTGTCAACGAGCAGATGAAAATCCTGCAAGTGCGGGGAGACATCGATCCTTACTTGAGAGTGGTAGCCGGAACCCCCGACTTAAACTTGCTGGCAATGGCAAGGGCAGGCTTGCTGGTTGAGCTTCGCACCGCGATTTATCAGGCACAAACGCAGAACGTAACCATTAGGAAAGAAAGGGTATTGCTTGAATTGGGCGGACGATCGAGTATCGTCAATTTTGAGGTGATTCCGTTCCAGCCACAGGCGGCCGAAGGACGCTACTTTTTGGTGGTATTTGAAGAGGCTTCACCCCCGGTGCTTAACTTCAGCACTCTCCCTTCTGAAAGCTTCGAGCAACCTGATTTAGTGCGCGAAATTGAGCTGCTGAGGCAGCAACTTGCAGCCGCTAACCAAGAAAAAACTGCGGCTCAAGCCCAACTGCAAGCGGTGATCCAGGATCAGGAAAGTCTTAACCAAGACCTCAAAGTTGCGAACGAAGAAATCCTATCGAGTAACGAGGAGTTGCAAAGCACCAATGAGGAGTTAGAAACTGCCAAAGAAGAAATTCAAGCCACTAACGAGGAACTCACTACCACTAACGATGAACTTCGCAGCCGCAATATTGAACAAAGCCTGGTCAATAACGATCTGATAAATTTGCTTTCCAGTATCAATATCCCTATTTTAATGCTGACAAACGATTTACAGATTCGACGCTTTACGCCAACGGCACAGCAAATTTTTAGTGTGATTCCCACAGATGTTGGACGACCTTTTAGCGACATCCGCTCAACTCTGAACGTTCCTAACTTGGAACAGATGATTTTGGAGGTGATTGATACTCTCCAGACGAAAGAACAAGAAGTTCAAACTTTATCAGGATATTGGTACAACCTCCGCATTCGTCCTTACCGGACAACGGAAAACCAGATTGACGGTGTGGTGATGGTTTTGCTCGATATTGATGCTCTTAAACGCAGTGCCAAAACCTTGGAGGAGGCCCGAAATTATGCTGAAACCATTGTGGAAACTGTGCAAACGCCTTTAGTCGTCCTAGATGCTGATTTCCGAGTCAATAAAGCAAATCGCTCGTTCTATGAAATGTTTCAGGTTTCACCGTCAGAAACAGCAACCTCTTCGCTATTTGAGCTAGGCAACGGGCAGTGGAATATCCCCCAAGTGCGATGGATTCTGGAAGATATTCTGGTTAGTGATGTTCAGCTTGAAAACTTTGAGTTGGATCACCTGTTTGATAAGATCGGGCCCAAAACCATGCTGCTGAATGCTTGTAAACTTGAACGAGAAGACCAAGCTTTAATGATTCTGTTGTCGATCGAGGATATCACGCAGCGCAAGCAGTTGGAGACAGTACGATCGCAGTTATTACTGCAGGAACAGTTTGCCCGCCACCAGGCAGAAGCAGCCAACCGTAGTAAAGATGAATTTCTCGCGAATCTCTCCCACGAATTACGCAATCCTTTGACTCCGATCCTGGGCTGGTCACAAATTCTGCGTTCCGGCAAACTGAAGGAACCAGCCGTTACTAAGGCTTTAGAGGTGATCGAGCGCAGCGCCAGAGCACAATCTCAGTTAATCGAAGATATCCTGGATATTTCCCGGATTACCAGTGGCAAGCTTCAACTGTGCATTTGTCCGATCGATCTGCGGTTAGTGGTGCAAGCTGCGCTGGAGGGGGTGCAATTATCCGCCGAAGCCAAAAACATTCAAATTGTTTCGCAGTTGATTCCTACGACTGTTTTAGGGGATATCAATCGCTTGCAGCAAGTTGTGTGGAATCTCCTGTCTAATTCGATTAAGTTTACTCCGGCGGGGGGACGAGTGGAAATTCTGCTATCGACGATCGAGAATCATGCTCAACTTCGAGTCAGCGATACGGGAAAAGGCATTGGGGCAGAATTTTTGCCGTATATTTTTGATCGTTTCCACCAAGGCGATTCCAGCAGCGTTAAGGCGAATCAAGGGCTGGGATTGGGTTTAGCGATCGTGCGTCACCTGGTTGAATTGCACGGGGGAACGGTGCAAGCCGAAAGTCCGGGTGAGGAACAAGGAACTACAATGACGGTGAGATTGCCGTTGCGATCGCTGCCTCAAGAGTTGACATCGGCGATCGATTTAAAGTCAACTGCTTTGGTAGGGCCTTTAAACGCCTCTAGCGATCGCGTCCCCTCTCTAGAAGGCTTGCACATCTTAGCCGTAGACGATCAGATCGATACGCGCGACTTCTTACAATTTGTGCTTGAAGGCTACGGGGCGGAGGTTTTGGCAGTTGCATCTGCCAGAAGTGCGATCGCTGCTTTGACTGAAAATCCGGGCAGATATGATTTGCTAATCTCCGATATCGGAATGCCAGAGGAAGATGGGTATTTCTTAATTCGAGAAGTGCGAGCTCTTGCTACGGAAGCCGGAGGAGAAATCCCAGCCGCAGCGCTGACTGCCTATGCGAGCGATAAAGAACGCGATCGGGCGATCGAAGCTGGTTTTCAAAGGCATATGGTTAAGCCGATCAAGCCGGTTGTACTAGGATTAATGGTGGCTAATTTAGTAGGACGATTTTAGTTTATTGATTGTAGGGACACAACAATGTTGTGTCCTAATTTTGTAGGATTACAACAATAGTTAGCTCCCGAAAAGCCTGTTTTGAACAGGCAAGATGCCTGTTCCACAATAATGATTATTGGAGATTGGAGATGTCTAATCTTGGACATAATTTTGTAGTATTACAACGATCGCGGGCAATTAAGAATTGCCAAAAATAGCGCCATATGGGAAGATAGAAAAAAATATAAAAATTACGGAGTTCAGATTCTTGGTAACTATTAAATGTCGGGGCATTACCTTCTCGAATATCCAAGCCGTAATCTTTGACAAAGACGGCACTCTAGAGGATTCTCAAGAATTTTTGAGACTGTTGGGAATTAAGAGATCGCGCCTCGCAGACGCTCAAATTCCGGGCGTTGGAGAGCCTTTACAAATGGCTTTCGGTATCGAAGGTGGCAGCATCGATCCCACAGGCTTGCTAGCAGTCGGTAGTCGCCGGGAAAATGAGATTGTGGCGGCGGGATACATCGCCGAAACCGGCAGGGGATGGCTGGAATCTTTAACGATTGCGCGCCGCGCTTTTGACGAAGCTGACGAAATGTTTAAAAATAGTGCTGTTTCTCCTTTATTTGTCGGCAGCTTGGAAGTGCTGAAATATCTTTCGGAAGCGGGTTTGAAGCTGGGAATTCTTTCGGCTGCTACGACGGAGGTTGTGCAGAAGTTTGTGAAACACCACGCATTAGCTGACTACATTCAGTTAGAAATGGGAGTTGATTCAACGGTTCATAAACCAGATCCGAAATTGTTTTTGCAAGCTTGTGAGAAACTCGGAGTAAATCCCGCAGCAACTTTGATGGTGGGAGATTCAGCGGGCGATATTCAGATGGGTAAAAATGCGGGCGCGGCTGGCTGTATCGGCATTTGTTGGGGAAAGGCGGAGGTTAGTCATTTGGAAAATGCTGATGTGGCGATCGCATCTTTGGAGGAAATTACAATTTTAGCAGATTGAGCAAACATCACATCAATTCCGGTGGCACCGGATTTGGTATCAGTTCCTACTGAGATGTTGCAGCATTGTCAATAATCTTTTTATGAACAGGCAAGATGCCTGTTCCACAAGAGATGAATTTTCTTGTGGAACAGGCAAGATGCCTGTTCTTGAGAATGGTGCAACATCTCAGTTCCTACAGACAACGCAAACCCAGAATTACGACATCTCTTTCAAGGCCGTCAAGTTCGGCAACTTGTGGCAGATATCCCCACCGCTGAAAGCCAAATTTCTCAAACAATCTTACACTCGGCTGATTGTGAGCAAAAATTATTCCTATGAGAGTTTTAAGCTTCAATTCTGGACTCCGCACAATTGCCGATTGCAATAAATTTTGTCCGATTCCGCAGCCTTGGCGATCGGGTGCAACATAGATGCTAACTTCTGCTGTATGCTGATAGGCAGCGCGGCCGTAGAAAAGCTGAAAACTCAGCCAACCAACAATATTTTGTTCTGATTCCATTACCCAAATCGGCAAGGAATTGGAGGAGTGTTCTCTGTACCACGGGAGGCGGCTTTCGACTGAGACTGGTTTTAAATCTGCTGTGGCCATTCTGCCCGGTATTGCTGCGTTGTATATTTGGACAATTGCTGGCAAATCGCTTTCTTCTGCGTCGCGGATTTTCATCGTTTGGTTGACTGTTGACTGTTGGCGGTTGACTGTTAACTGTTAACTGTTGACTGTTGACTGTTGACTGTTAACTGTTAACTAATAACTAATGGCTAATAACTAATGACTCTTGTACAGTTCCATAATATCGCTGACAGCCATCCGCGAATTTGCTCCCAAAGTCAGCGGTGATGTGTGTCCTCGCTGCAAGTGTTCTGCCGCCGCACAGCCGATCATTGCTGCGTTGTCTGTACAATATTTTAATGGCGGAAACAATACCCGCAAGTTGTGTTTTGCTGCTGCTGCTTGTAAGTGTTTTCGCAGTCCGCTGTTTGCTGCAACTCCCCCGCCGACTACAATAGTGGTAAGCCCGAAATTTACGGCACAGTCGATCGCTCTTTTTGTTAAACCCTTAGCTACAGTTTCCTGAAAGCTGGCCGCAATATCATTAATTGTAGAGGCAGGCAAGACCCCTTCCTCACCCACATTGTTATTTTGTTTCTTTAGTTTCTGCACTAATTGCAAAACTGCGGTTTTCAACCCGCTAAAACTACTGTCGTAAGGATGGTAGCCGCCACCAGGCAAGGAAATTCTGCCTTCTGGTAGGGGGTATGCTTGGGGATTGCCAAGGGTGGCCAATTTGTCAATCAGTGGCCCGCCGGGATATCCTAGCTGCAACAGTCTCGCTACTTTATCAAAAGCTTCGCCGGCTGCGTCGTCGCGTGTGTGTCCTACAGTTTCATAAACGCCGCAATCTTTGACGTAAATGAAGCTAGTGTGTCCCCCGGAAACTAACAAACACAAAAACGGTGGCTGCAAGTCGGGTTCGGTAAGGTAAGAAGCGTAGATGTGTCCTTCGAGGTGGTGGACGCCTAAAAAAGGTTTTTGATGGACTATTGCCAAGCTTTTCGCCGCTGTCAGCCCGACTAACAATGCACCTACTAAACCGGGGGCACAAGTCGCTGCAATGCCGTCAATTTCTGACCAACTCAGGTTGGCTTCACCGAGACACTGGGCAATTACCTGATTGAGCATTTCTAGGTGACTCCGCGAAGCCACTTCGGGCACTACCCCACCAAACTGCTCGTGGATTTTAATTTGTGATGCTACAACATTGCTGCAAACTTGACGATTCTTAACAATTGCTGCTGCTGTTTCGTCACAACTTGTTTCGATCGCGAAAATGGTTGCCATTAACTGCTAATTTTATTTGATAGGTTAGTTATTGCTAGCTTAACTAATTCGGCGCAAGTCCCCCGATCTACCTGTAATCAGGTTATTGTTAAGGGATTTTTGCCCGATCGACAGGTAAGGCCATCATGGGATGCAATAAAGGAATATCCTCGCGGTATTGCTAGCTCAGCATTGACCTATGAAAACGGGAATCCCTCATTCTATTGGGCTTTGCCGCATTAATGATGGATACTTTACACTGTCAACAAACACGGTAATCTGGATTCCAGATCGGCAAGTTGAAATGCTTGTACAAAAACTTATTGTTTTGTAACAAAAGGAAACAATTCCATGCGACGATTGTTTGCTGCAATTTTAGTGTTGAGTGTCTGGATCAGTTTTGCTCCAGTTGCTTCGGCTTACAATTTAGTGCCGTGCAAAGACTCTCCCGAATTCAAGGAACTGGCTAAAAATGCACGTTCTACCAATGGTGACCCCGCATCTGCGAAAGCAAGATTCGATCGCTATTCTCAAGCTATGTGCGGCCCGGAAGGATACCCGCACTTAATCGTAGACGGCAACTTGAGCAAAGCAGGGGACTTTTTGATTCCTAGCATACTGTTCTTGTATATCGCAGGTTGGATTGGTTGGGTGGGCCGTTCTTATCTGCAAGTTACCAAAAAATCAGCAACCCCAGAGGAAAAAGAGATTATTATCGACGTTCCTTTGGCAATCAAATGTATGCTGAGCGGCGTTTTATGGCCTCTGGCAGCTCTCACATCAATCACCAGCGGTGAAATGTTTGCGAAGGACGACGAAATTACTGTTTCCCCCCGCTAAAATTGGGAAATGGAGAAGAGCTAATAGCTAACAGTTAAGTAATTAACTAGAAATTAGCAATTAGCGCGCTTATCGATCGGCAATTACCAACTGTCTCGAATTTTCAGGAGCAGAATTCATGCAATACTTTGTCAAGTTTCTTTCGACAGCACCAGTATTGGCTATCCTTTGGATATCTATTCAAGCTGCGGCTTTAATTGAATTTAACCGCTTTTTCCCCGACCTGCTTTTCCATCCAATGCCTTAAGATTTGAGGGAAATTAGGTTGCAAAACCTATGAAGGTTGACGGTTGACGGTTGACGGTTGACGGTTGACGGTGGAAGAAAAAGTTGAGAGTTTTGAGTTTTGAGTGATGAGTTACAGGTTAATTTAAAGCTCAAACATCAAAGCTCTCAAACCGTAGAAGTTGGCGCAAGACCAGCGCATAAATGGGAAAAAAAACCCAAGAATTTCAACTATTTAGTGCTAAAATTAGTTGCCAATGACTAATGACTAATGACTACTGACTACTGACTATTGACTACTGACTACTGACTATTGACTAATATTGTGAATCGATGAAGTCTTATCTCGCCGCAGCAATTCAAATGACTAGCTTGCCTGACCTGCAAAAAAATTTGGTTCAGGCAGAGGAATTAATCGACCTGGCAGTGCGTCGGGGTGCAGAGTTAGTTTCCTTACCAGAAAATTTCTCGTTTATGGGAGAAGAGGATGAAAAGATTGCTCAAGCAGAGGCGATCGGACTCCAAAGCGAAAAATTTCTCAAAACAATGGCCCAGCGTTTCCAGGTAACGATTCTGGGCGGCGGATTTCCGGTGCCGACGGAGGGGGGGAAGGTATACAATACTTGTTTGCTGGTAGACCAAAACGGCACTGAAGTGGCAAGGTACAAAAAAGTACATTTGTTCGATGTGGATGTTCCCGACGGCATTACTTACAGGGAATCGAACACGGTGAAAGCTGGTGAAGATTTGCCATCGATTTATGTGTCGCCGGAGTTGGGGACGCTGGGACTTTCCGTGTGCTATGACGTGCGGTTCCCGGAAGTGTACAGGCATTTGTCGTACAAAGGGGCTGATATTTTGTTCGTGCCTGCGGCGTTTACTGCTTACACTGGCAAGGATCACTGGAAGGTTTTGTTGCAAGCTAGGGCGATCGAGAATACTTGTTATATGATTGCCCCGGCACAGACTGGACACCACTACGGCCGCCGTCAAACTCACGGTCACGCGATGATTATAGACCCTTGGGGCGCGGTTTTGGCGGATGCTGGAGAGGAACCGGGTGTGGCGATCGCAGAAATTAATCCCGATCGACTAGAACAAGTCCGCCGCCAGATGCCATCTCTGCAACACCGGGTTTTTCTCTGAAGGAATTTTGAGACCAATTGGTCTCAAAATTTCAGTCCCAGTGGGCCGCCCGACCTTTCAAGTTTTTATTCGATCAAGTAATTGTGTAGGTTGGTACACAAAAAACTTAGATCGTGTGGGTGCGATCGACAAAAATAAGCGGGTGGGGGCGGATTTACGCCGATCTATGAGTGATATTGTCGATCGGAGGTGACTCTGGCCCCGACAGCTTAATGATATTGTTTTTTCCTGCAGATGAACGGCCAATAACTCGCGATAAAATGTCTAAGGCAGGTTCAATGGGCGTGCACTTCTGCTAAAAGGCGAATTAGCGAAAGTAGAATTGCACGAAATGCGTCTTTTTGGAGAAATGAAACACACTCTTTCGGTTTTAGTTGAAGATGAAGCGGGTGTCCTCACTCGAATTGCTGGTTTATTTGCCCGTCGGGGTTTTAATATTGAAAGTCTGGCCGTTGGCCCGGCGGAACAAGGGGGAGTGTCTCGGATTACGATGGTTGTACCCGGAGATGACCAAATTATCGAACAGTTGACCAAGCAACTGTACAAGTTGATTAACGTGCTTAAAGTTCAGGATATAACGGAAATTCCCTGTGTGGAACGGGAGTTGATGTTGCTGAAAGTTAATGCTGCTAGCGGGACGCGATCGGAGATCATTGAGTTAGCTCAAATTTTTAGAGCGCGAGTGGTGGATATTGGTGATGATACGCTGACATTGGAAGTTGTGGGAGATCCCGGTAAAATGGTGGCGATCGTCCAGGTTCTGAATAGATTTGGGATTAAGGAAATTGCTCGTACTGGGAAAATTGCCCTGACGCGCGAGTCGGGGGTAAATACTGAGTTTCTCAAATCTTTGGAAGCGAAAGTTTAAGGAAGTTGACGGTTGACTGTTGACTGTTGACTGTTGACGGTTCACGGTTGACTGTTGACTGTTGACTGTTGACGGTTCACGGTTGACCCTTCGACTTCGCTCAGGGCAATGTGGTTGACTGTTGACTGTTGACTGTTGACTTGTATTGGTCATTAATTAATTGTTGGCTATTAATTATTTAAAGAAGCTAATATGGAAAGCTTTCAACAGCTACAAGTTTATCAATTAGCTGAAAAAATATCAAACGAAATATGGTTTATTGTTAAAAAATGGGACGAGTTTACGAAGGATACGATGGGCAAACAAATAGTGCGATCGGCTGATAGTGTTGGTGCTAATATTGCAGAAGGACAGGGACGCTATAGCTGCCAAGATAATCAGCGTTTTGTTAAAATTGCCAGAGGCTCCTTAAACGAAACAAGACACTGGTTAAGACTTGCCTACGCTGGAAATCTTTTAACCCAAGAACAGAGCGATCGCCTGCTTCCCTTATTAAATGAACTTTCACCAAAACTTAATGCTTATCTTAACTCACTAAAACAAAAAGCCAAAGGTTAACAGTCAACAGTCAACCGTCAACAGTCAACAGTCAACAGTCAACAGCCAACAGTCAAATTACCATTTAGGTTGACTTTCTATCAAAAGTGTGGCTGCAATGCTGTCTATCGGCTTTGAGAAAAAGTATCCTTGTCCGTATTCGCATTGCAGCGCTCTAAGTAAATTAAGCTGTTCGCTGGTTTCGATTCCTTCAGCAATTACATCCATACCTAAATGACTGGCTAAAATTAAAATAGTCTGTACAATCGCTTCGTTGCCTTCATCTTCAGTCATGCGGCTGACAAAAGCTCGATCGATTTTTAAAGCATCAGTTGGAAAAGTGTGCAGGCGGCTCAAAGAAGAATAGCCAGTGCCGAAATCGTCAATATATAATTGAATTTCTAAATTTTTCAATTCCGCGAGGATAGCCACTGCTGATTCGGCATTCTCCATGATGACGCCTTCAGTAATTTCTACCTTTAAAGTGCGGGGGTCAAGCTGAGTTTCTTGTAAAATTTCGCGAATGCGATCGATTAAATCCGGTTGTTTAAATTGTTGGTTAGAAAGGTTGACGCTGACAGTCAACGGCGGATTTTCTGGGAATTTTTGGTGCCACTGGTGGATCTGATGGCAAGCCGATCGCATCATCCACCAGCCAATAGGTATAATCAATCTAGTTTCTTCTGCTACTAAAATAAACTCGCCAGGAGCTACGACACCCCGCTGCGGGTGATACCACCGCAGCAGCGCTTCAAAACCGCTGATTCTACCAGTAACTAGAGAGACGATGGGCTGATAGTAGAGCTGAAATTCTTGGGAGTCTAAAGCGCGTCGCAGGTCGTTTTCCAGTTGCAAAAGGGCGACGGCGCGAGTGTGCATACTTAAGTCAAAAACTTCGTGGCGAGCTTTGCCCAATCCCTTAGCATGATACATGGCAGCATCTGCATCTCGGAGCAGTTCTTCAGGTCGATCGTACAACATGGGGAACGGGACATTGGGAACAGGAGAATCGGAAGATAAGCAAGACAAAGAAGTTTCCCGATCGATATTTCCCAGATGTTCGGGACTCGACAGTTTGCTGGTTTCCCTTGAATACCGAGGCAAACCAGAACAAACAATCCCTATGCTAGCACTGGTAAAAACTTGATATTCGTTAAGGTAAAAAGGCTCTGCCAGTTCCGCTTGCACTCGTTCGGCAATCTGGATCGCATCCTCGGTGCTTTTGATATTTTCCAGCAAAATAGCGAATTCGTCGCCGCCAAGACGCGCAACGGTATCTCCAGCGCGCAAACAGATTCCCAGGCGCTGCGCGATCGCGATTAGCAACCGATCGCCCACTAAATGCCCCAAACTATCGTTAACAACCTTAAAGCGATCGAGATCGATAAACAGCACCGCAAACAAAATTTCGGGGCGGCGTTTTGAAAGATTGATCGCGTGCCCCAAGCGATCCATAAATAAAGCTCGGTTGGGCAAACCGGTTAGCATATCGTGCAAAGCATCGTGTACCAACTTATCTTCTGCTATTTTGCGGAGGGTAATATCTTCGACAGTGCCTTCGTAGTAAAGTAAATTTCCATCAGGGTCGCGAACTGCCCGGCCGTTCTCGGAAACCCAGATAGTAGTGCCGTCAGCGCGGTAAACTTGAGACTCGAACTCAGACACAAAACCTTGTTTTTCGATCGCACGCAAAAACTCGACGCGGCGGTTGGGATCGAGGTAAAGTTGGCGGTCGATGTTGCGTATGTTCGCGATCAATTCGGCAGCCGAGGAGTAGCCGTAAATTCTCGCCAAAGCAGGGTTAGCGCTGAGGTAGCGCCCGTCAGGCGTTATCTGGAAAATGCCTTCGATCGCATTTTCAAAGATACTGCGGTATTTCTCTTCCGCCTGTTGCAGTGCGAATTCTGCCTGCTTGCGATCGCTGATATCGGTCAACGTGCCGAGATAGCCTAGAACTTCCCCGCTTTTCGTCATTTCTGGCACTGCTTGCCAAAATACCCAGGTTGTGAAGTCACCGTTGCAAAAACGGTACTCTAACTTACAGGGCAACTTATCTGTGACAGCGCGATACCACTGGCTCAAAACACGATCGCGGTCTTCGGGATGCAAACTTTGCGCCCAACCTTCGCCTAGTGCCTTTGGTGCAGTCAGTCCCGCCATCTCCAAAAATCGCTCATTGACGTACAAGCAATCTCCAGCAGCGTCGGCGCGGAAAATCCCGACCGGCAGTATTTTTGCCAAGGTGTAATAGCGGTATTCGCTTTCTAGCAGTGCGCTGGCAGCTACTTTAGTCTCGGTGATATCAAACATGGCGCCTTGAAGGATGACAGATTTGCTTGCTTCATCGCGAACTGCGGTCGCTTGATCGCGGAACCAGACTACTCGACCGTTGCGGGCGATCGCGCGGTATTCTGAAACCAGCGACCCCTCGCAGAAGATATCTTCTCCATCGGTGAATTTCTGTGTAGCGTTTTCAACTAACACGCGGTCACGGTCTTCTGGGTGAACGAGTTTCAGCCACAGGTCGGGATCGGCTCTCCATTCAGCTACAGAATAACCTAGAAAAGTCTCGATTTGCGGGCTGATGTAAAGTTTGGCAGCCGTGCGGTTGAGGGGAGAAATGTAGGTGACAGCCGGCATTTGTTCTACCAGGGCGCAGTATTTCGCTTCTACAGTGGACAGTGCTGCTTCTAGGCGCTGCCGCTCTAATTCGGCGGCGGCCCGTCCGGCAAAGATGCTGAGAATTAATCGGAATTTGGCAAGATGTGCTTCCACCAGGGGGCGATCGTGGAAAATACAGATAATGCCTAAAGGTTCGCCGTAAGAGTTTTTCAGCAAGACTCCCACGAAACTGCGCGCACCTGTAACTACCGGTCTGCGGTCTTCTGGAAAGGTTTCCCAGAGGTTGTCTGGACAGGAATACATTCCCGCCTCCAGCACCCGCGCTTCGGGAGTATTGGCGGTGTCGCACTCAAAGTTTGGCTGCTGCTGTCCGTCGCTCCAAAAACTGATAACTTGCAATCTATCGGCAGCAGCATCAGTGCGTGCCTTCGACTTAATCGATTTGGCAGCGACGGCGGTGCGAACTCCGAGTGCTGAGGCTAAGTGGCAAACTAAGGCATCAAAGAATTCTGCTCCCCCCGGCGAATCAGTACCTGCTAGGATTTCGCCCAGCAAATCTTCCTCTAATTGCGCGAAAGCATTAACTTTGGGAGGATTCTCGGCATTCGGGCGATCGAGATTTTCCCCCATCGAACCCGAAATGCTCAGACTTAGGGTTTTGCTAGTTCCAGGCCCCACAATAGGCGAAGAATTCACTGTTAGGCGCTGTTGCTTGGGCAAGAATACAGCGCGGCCCACACCTAAAACTTTACCCAAGAAGCTGTCAGTTGCCGGCCACCGATTTGAGTTCGGGAAAATCACAAAGTTTTTCCGCATTTTCAATCCTGCAGATAAATCGTCCGGCTTTAAGTCGGCCAACTGCCGTTGCTCTTTGGCTAGCGGTAGACTGGAAGACCTTCGGTGCCACTTGAGACAAATCGCGGGCACCAAGGCTAAAGTCGCCGATAATCCCAGAAAATATGCAAGAATCTCAAAGTAAAAAAATAAATCTAGATCGAACATCGATTAGCACCGCTCGACAATTGTTGTAGTTATCTGAAGCCAATCTATTTAAAAATAACTAAGTATCGTCACGGATGGGTAACGAATACAAGGTCAGATCGCCGTGAAGGCGACAAGAGAGTTAACAGTTCACAAAAAACCTGGCAATACTTGACATTACCGAACTTTTTGTGGTTTTTTTCGTACAGGCTGAACCCGTACAGGTGAAATTGTAAACACATATATACGATTGTGGCACTCCTCTAAGGCGGTGAGTTTACGTTGACTTTTCTAATTATATTTAACGCTGCATTCACATCAGCATTAATTCGACTTTCATTCCAAGACCGAAACCACTCGCGTTTACCGATCTTACCCTGGTAAGACTCTTGCTTACCGACAGGCTCTACATCCCCAAAGCTGCACTTATTTATATAAGCTGCTTGTGGAACTATTACCTTGATACCGACTAATTCAGTTTTGCAAGTAAGAAATTTTATGGGCTGGGTATGAGTAATTACGCCAAAAATATGATGGTTTTTTTGTAATTTTATATTCTGTTTATTCCTCACCTTTGTACCAATAATTAACTGGATTTTTTTCTCATCCCCCAACCGCTTGACAATCAAAATCTTGGTCTGATGAAGGTAGTTTTCTAATGTCTTGTTTCGATTAAATGTGATTTGCTGGATTTGGCGCGTGGTAGATTTTTCCTGGTCGATTTTTGACAGTAAAAATGCTCTGCGTTGATTGAAACCTTGATTAATTGATTTGAGATGTTTTTTATCATAAATAGTTGGAGTAAATGTTGGCTTATTAGATGCCAAAGCGACGAAGTGAGCAATCCCTAAATCTATACCTGCTCTGAGGTGGTAATTTAAATCCACCAACGTTACAGGCTTTTGATTAGCAACCTCAAAAAAGTAGAGCGCTGTTGCAGGAACGACCCTTACCTTGATGACATTTTGGGATTTTGTATAAAATATTATGTCACTTTGAGATAAATGAAGTAGTCCCTGATTGGGGTTTATCCCCCTTTTTTTTATGGATTGGTTATCAGAACTGAACAAGTTACGTGTACAAATTTTATGTTGGTATTGGGGGATGCTAGGTAGGAATGAAAATCGAGGTATATCTGGATCATAAGCTATTCTTGAATTTTGGCAATCCTCCCCATCGTGAACAACTTGTTTGAGACCTTTATTTCTAATTTTAGCAGTGAATGATTGAGATATGTGTCTAGGTTTTAAGATGGCAAATAACTGTCTGATAGTTCTAGTGCTACCAACTTGATATCCCGAACTAAAAAAGTGTTTTATCATAAATAATTACCACGATCGTAGAAAATTTTGGACAGAAATGATAAGTCATCAAACTGTTTATAAAACTGATGCTGACGATCTAAGTAATGCCTTTCAACAACAATCATAAACTTTGGGATAAACAAAAAGTTTTTTGTTGCTTCGCTAAGCAATATACAATAAAGTCTAGGGATTATCTGATCTAGTGTAACACCCATGATGAAAGCGATTGTTTTTCAAACCCCCGGAAGCCCGTCCGTATTGAAACTGCAAGATATCCCCGCTCCTACTATACAAACAGAAACTGAAGTTTTGGTGCGGTTGCGAGCGGCGGGTATCAATCCGATAGATACTAAGTTGCGATCGCGCGGCACTTTTTACCCCGAAAAAACTCCTCACGTTTTGGGGTGCGACGGTGCTGGAGTCGTAGAGGCTGTCGGTGCTGGTGTGCAAAGTTTCCAAGTGGGAGACGAGGTTTTTTTCTGCAATGGCGGTTTGGGCGGGTCGATCGGTACTTATGCTGAGTTTGCCGTTGTAGACCAACGCTTTCTCGCCCTCAAGCCTGCTGCTTTAAGTTTTGCTGAGGCGGCGGCGGCACCGTTAGTTTTAATTACAGCTTGGGAATCGCTGTACGATCGAGGGCGCTTGCAAGCCGGCCAAAAAGTGCTGGTTCAAGCTGGTGCAGGCGGTGTCGGCCACGTCGCGGTACAGTTGGCGAAGTTGCAGGGGGCAGAGGTTTGCACGACTGTTAGTTCTGCGGAAAAAGCCAATTTTGTCAAGAACTTAGGTGCAGATTCAGTTATTTTATACAAAAATACCAATGTTGTCGATGAGGTTTTGACTTGGACTCAAGGACAAGGAGTTGATTTGGCTTTCGATACAGTCGGGGGAGAAACTTTTTACCAAACTATTCCGGCTGTGAAGATTTATGGAGATGTGGTAACAATTTTGGAACCCGATCCAGCTTTGGGCAATTTGAAAACAGCGAGAATGCGGAATCTGAGAATTAGTCTGGAATTAATGTTAACACCAATGCTGGAAGGTTTGGTGGAGGAACAGGAACAGCAGGCTCATATTTTGCAGAAGTGTGCTCGTTTGTGCGATCGCAACTTGCTAAAAATTCACGTCAGCAAAACTTTCCCTCTCGAAGAAGCGCCAGCCGCTCACGAACTGTTAGAAACAGGCTCAGTAACCGGTAAAATAGTGCTTGAAATTGCGGGTGGTTAAAAATGCGGATGGTTAAATAAGAAATTCACAACTGATATCATGTCCGGTCGAAAAACGGCGATTTTTGTAGGGCGGGTTCACCAAGAATACCTGCCAATAACTGACAATCTCAAAAACTCACCCCGACCGCGATATTATGCTTAATCGATCGGACATGATATGAAATTATTGGATAGAAAGGTGCAAACTCCTGGTTAATAACTTTGAGAGAGTTCTGGCTAATTGCACGACCTAGATAAATCTTTGTTTTCTATCAAATCCATTGGTCTCGGAATGATCCATCTGTCTCTTCCCTTTCTCTGTATCCTCTGCGCCCTCTGCGGTTTAATCATTCCAATACAACCGGAATTCATATTATTAGGCTGATGATTAAAAGGCTGGCGGGCTAAAAGATATCAAATGGGTTCTATAAACAAGAGCGAAAACCGCATAGGGAAAATGCCACTGTCGATCAAGAAACTTGGGGGTCAAGTGCTTAAATTGACACGACGAAAGGCACGGCGCCGTGTCCTAATTTCGGGTAACTAACGGCGATTCACTTGTAACCAAATTTCCAGCGTCACCAGCAGCCACAGCTTCAGCCCATAGCGGGGAAAAACTTCGCCACGATAGTTTAGCCACTCGCCGATTAGTGTTTGATCAAGGTAAGGCGCGATCGCCGAATGACGATTCAGTAGCAACGATCGCGCTTGCCGCTGCCAATCCCTCAAAAACCACTGCTGCATCGACATCACCATCCCGCTTTTCGGACGATTGACAATGACATCGGGCAGCAAATCCGCCACAGCAGCCTTGAGAACCGCTTTTTCCTGCGCGCCCGAAAGCTTATATTCTGGCGGAATTTGCAAACTTAGTGCCACCATCCGCGCATCGAATAGGGGCGATCGAGCTTTTAGTCCCGCCGCAGCCGTGAGATTATTCACCTTGGTCAAAATGTAATCGGCTCCTTTAAACTCAATGTTGAGCCGCATCAGCCGATTCAAAAACGTCGTTTCTGTCTGTTGCAATTCCTCAGCAAAGACGGAAGGCGCATTCTTCACCTTTTCCCAAACCTCCGGCTTCAGCAAACGTGGCAAATCCACATAGCATTTTTGAAACGAAGTCAAGTAAGCTGCGATCGGATCTGGTTTACCCTGAATCGAACCGTACAAACTGTTGAGTAACATCGGCTTATTTTTCGGCCCGCCAAAGCACGGATCGCCGCCTTCGCCATTGAGTACCACGTCTGCGAATTGCTTTGCCGATCGCCCCAACAGCAAATTTGGAACCGTCAAGCCTTCCCCCACCGGATCGTCCATCGCCGCCAGCGTTTCCGGTAGCAACTCCCAAATTTGCTTTGGCGAAACTTCTAAAATATGGTGCTCAGTGCCACAATGTGCCGCAACGATGTTGGCAAATTCAATCTCGCTGGGATATTCAGCGCCAAAGTGCATCGAAAAAGTGTGTACCGCACGATCGTGCAGCCTTGTGGCGATCGCCGTGACGCAACTTGAGTCAATTCCGCCCGAAAGATATGCTGCGACTGGTTCTCCCGCTGGTAGCGCTTCCTGCACCAGTTGTTCCAAAAGCGATCGCACTTGTTGACTATGCCATTCCAAAGGGCGATCGGCGTTAGTAATTTGCTCCTGTGGCTGCCAGTATCTCTGCGCCTCAACATCCGGTAAGTACAGGTAGCTACCGGGCCGCAACTCTCGCACGGCTTCCCACAGCGTTTGTGCTCCGGGTACAAAGGCACAGCACAAATAGTCGCGCAAAGCAACTAAATCAAGTTCTCGATCGTGATAGGGATTGAGCGATCGCAGTCGGGGCGCAATCCAGCGAGTCGTTCCTGTACGGGTGTAATAGAGGGTTTTTGCTCCCACGCGATCGCGCCCCAGACACAAGGTTTGCTCCTCTCTATCCCACACAGCAAGGGCAAATTGTCCTGACAGCAAGCTCAGTGTTTTAGTACCGTACTGCTCCCACAGCCGCGCGACGATCGCCAAATCGGTCAATCCCTCCGTGTCTATCTGTTGTTTGAGCATTGGGGTGCGATCGAAGCAGCAGTCACCTACCAGCACAAATCGCTGATTGGGGCTGAAGGTGGGTTCAGCTCCGATTATGGCAAAACCGGAAGTTTCCCAAGTTGCAGGGTGCGATCGGGATTCTGGGCCCCAAGCAATGACCCAATTAGGGTAGATAGACTTCTGAGTCTGCATTTTAAATTAGACATCTCCCATAATTAATTATTGTGGAACAGGCCGCAAAGCCTGTTCAAAACAGGCTTTTCTAGAGATGACTATTACATTAAAAAACGTTTGAAAGTAACTTATAGATCAATCGAAAAATAGCTGTTCCAGCGATCGCCCCCAAAGCACCCAACCATCCCACAAATAACACGCCAGTGAGCGGAGAATTCGGATAAATCGCAACAGCCGCCGTCTGTAAAACCGGGAAAAACCACAGCAAAGCCACAGTACCTGCACCAATAATCAACATCTCAGTTTGTTCGATCGCCCTGCGGTACTGCCCGTAAATCAAACCCGCCACAATCATCCCCAACAATCCGATACTCAAGCCTGGAGAGGTCAGCAAACTCGTTAGGGCGATCGCCAGTACCCCCGCCTCAAAACCCGTAAACGCCGCCCCCGACAAAACCTCCCAAATCGAAAAAGTCGCTCTCTGCGAAGGTTGTAGCCCTCCAGGATGTGTTGCAGGAACCCGTACAGGAGGAGGCGGCAGAGTCGGTTGAAGAGGTATCGGAGGCGGCGCCACCACGACTGTAGGTGGTTGAGAATGTTGTTGAGGCCCAGACATCAGAGTCGCTTCCACCTCCCTCGCAGATTGAAAACGCTGGCTGGGAGCTGATAATAACATTCGATCGAGAACGTGAGCCAAACGGGAACTTACCTGCACCCGCGACTGCCAATTCCATTCGTTTCTGTAACTATCAAAAAGCTCCGTCGGCTGCAAACCACTCAGCAAAGTAATACAAGTCACAGCCAAAGCATACAAATCCGTTGCCGGATAAACTTCTTGCCCGCTCATCTGTTCTGGCGGAGCGTAACCCAAAGAATAAATACCAGTCGAAGCTTTTGCACTCCCAACACTTTGTGTTACTTGTTTAACAGCCCCAAAATCTAATAAATAAAGCCGACCGTTTTTACCCCGCATAATATTAGCAGGTTTAATATCTCGGTGAATCGAACCGCGAGAGTGTACAAAATCGAGAACCTTCAAAATTTCCCGCAGCACCTCCACCGTTTCCGCCTCCGAAAACCTGCCTTTAACAGCTAGTTCATCCTCCAAATTTTTACCGTCAATAAATTCTTGAACCAGATAGAAAAACTGATCGTTTTTTCCCGGCTGCAAACTCGTAACAGTCAGCTCAAAAAAAGCCAGCAAACTTGGAATTTGGGAATGTTCGTTTCCCAGTTCTTCCAGCACAGCCGCTTCCCGTTCAAACAGAGTTTGAGCGATTTTTAGTTGGGGCGGAGTCAGACTTACCGAGGGCTGCAAAAGTTTAGCAACGCACTGCCGCATCGCCGGAGTATAGCGGTCTCTCGCCAAAAATGCCGCCCCAAAACCGCCTTGACCCAACAACCTGACGGGCAAATAGCGCCCGCCCAAAATTAGGGGCATCCCGCAAGTCGTGCAAAACTTTTGCTGCACGGTTTTCAGCAGCGAACTGTCATCGAGGTCGGGAAAATAGTTTTGAGGGCGCGGGCAGCCCGGGCGGGTGCAGTAAACTTCCATTTTGGTTTGCTAAGAAGAGGGAAGAGGGAAGAGGGAAGAGGGAAGAGGGAAGAAAAAGTGATGGTTAAATCAGATTCCAATTTCTCAACTCACCGCGAACTGCTAACTGCCAGCGACCCAAGAGATTAACTTCCCGCAGAGTTGGGAGTTGCTATTTCTATGAATCCCAAATCGAGGGCCGGGGGTTCTTTCTTCTCCGGGATGGTCGAATAAGTAGCAAACTGGGGCAAAATTTCATTGCTGAAAGCCTCTGCTGCTTTAGAACGGTAGCGGTTGGGGTTGTAAATCAGCGACAAAATCCGCGTTACCAAAACTTCGTCCATTTGAGATTTGTGCAAGACGCCCATGAGCAACTCTTTTTCGATCGCCGAAACCGACACAAAAGCAGCTCCCAGCCCCGACTGAACGGCATTTTTAATGGCTTCGATCGAATTTAGTTCCATCTCTATTTTCAAGCGGCGCGTGTCTATGCCGCAACGAGTCAGTACCTGATCGATTACTTTGCGGATCGTAGACTGCGAATCGAGGGATATAAACTGCAATTTGTAAAGATCTTCTTTTTGGATAGTTTCTTGTTGTACCATCGGGTGAGACGGAGGAAGAATCAGAGCCAGTTCGTCCTCAGCGTAAGGAACAATTTCTAAAGCTTCTACAAGTTCGGTAGGAATTTCTCCGCCAACAATTGCCAAATCGATTTGCCCGTTTGCCACACTCCACGCCGTGCGGCGGGTTGAGTGAACGTGAAGCTGTACTGCTACATCCGGGTACTTTTGGCGAAACATCCCAATCATCCGGGGCAGCAAATAGGTTCCGGTTGTTTGAGAAGCGCCGACGATCAAAGTACCGCCTTGGAGATTTTGCAAGTCTTCCAGAGCTCGACAAGTTTCCTGGCAAAGCGATAAAATTTTCTCGCCGTAACTCAGCAGCAGGTGTCCGGCTTCGGTCAGTTGAGCCCGCCGCCCCCCCCGGTCAAACAGCGGCACGTCCAATTGTCTCTCTAAGTTTTGCACCTGCAAGCTAACTGCTGGCTGGGATACATAGAGGCTGTCCGCGGCGCGTTTGAAGCTTCCTTCAGAGGCGATCGCCTTGAGAATGCGTAACTGGTCTAAAGTGAAAGGAAGGTCAGACATATATCTAAATTGTCAGTTGTCAGTTGTCAGTTGTCAGTTGACGGTTGACGGTTGACTGTAGGCAGCGAACAGCAAACAGCGAACAGTCAACAGCGAACAGTCAACAGCGAACAGCGAACAGTCAACAGTCAACAGCGAACAGTGAACAGTTAACTGACTGATAACCGCTGAATGCTCCCATAGATACTTTGTGACACAAATTGGCCGAGAATCAATAACTTTTCTTAATATTTGCAATGACGATCGACTTGGCGCTCGACTCCCACTTAGTTATTCTGGGCCTGTTACTGGTTTTTGCGATCGCCCACAGCGGTTTAGCAGCCCTCCGGCCCAAAGGTGAAAAGCTGATCGGGCCGAGACTTTACCGGGTTTTGTTTGCCCTTGTCAGTTTGCCGCTAGCCGTCATTCTGATTGTCTACTTTTTCAACCACCGCTACGACGGCGTACAGCTTTGGCAAGTACAGGGATTACCCGGAGTTAAACCCGCAGTTTGGATACTTTCGGCAATTTCCTTTCTGTTTCTGTACCCAGCAACTTTCAACCTCCTAGAAATTGCCGCCGTCCAAAAGCCCCAAGTTCACCTCTACGAAACTGGCATCATTCGCATCACCCGTCACCCGCAAATGGTGGGACAACTGATTTGGTGCGTGGCCCACACCCTGTGGATTGGCACTAGCTTTACCCTCGTCACTTCCATCGGTTTGGTACTTCACCACCTGTTCGGAGTGTGGCACGGCGACAGACGACTTCAGGCTCGTTTTGGAGAATCCTTTGAAACCATCAAATCTCGAACCTCAATAATTCCTTTTTTGGCAATCCTGCAAAAGCGTCAAACCCTTGATTTGCTTGAGTTTGTGCGCCCTTCCTACGTAGGTGTAGTCATTTTTACTGGTTTGCTTTGGGAAATTCATCCTTTTTTGATGCGTGTCACTAGGAACATATACTGGTAGCATGATCCCTAGGATAGAAAAAAAATTATTAAATTTTGAGGGCTCATGGTGTTGTCGGTTAGCGAACGCACTTTTGCACAAGAGGTATTTCAAGCCTCTACCCCCGTTTTAGTTCACTTTTCGGCTCCTTGGTGCGGTTTGTGCCGCGCGATCGACCCCACGCTTAAGACTTTTGAGGCACAGTGGGCAGAAAAAGTCAAGCTGGTCGGGGTGAATGCCGATCAATGTTTTAAGTTGGCCCACACTTATCGATTGACAAGTCTGCCCACACTGATTTTGTTTGAGGGCGATAAAGTTCGATTTAGATTTGAAGACTACCAAGGACGTGAGGAACTGCGGCGGACTCTGGATTCCTGGATGCTCGCGGCTCACGTAGCTTCCCCATCTCAACGGCTGCAACTTCAGGAAGTAGCCAACCGGTAATGGTTCCAAGGCATTCGGCTCTTGTTTAGAAGGCATTCGGCTTTTATGTCGGAAGCAGAAGGCATTCCCCATTTGTCCATCAACCATCGGACACCACAATAAATCTCGCAGTCTTGAACGCACAGGACTGTGAGATTTGTCCTATAGTTTCCCTTGCCACAGGAATAATAATTTTCGGAGTAGGGTGCGATCGTCTCGCTGGCGATGAAAAAAGTAGTGCGATCGTCTCGCTCGCGATTGCACTCAGATATAGCAATACTTAAAGAATTGGATCAAGTATTTTGGCCCAGTGGCGCAGGCGTGTGTCACAATTGTTTACAGTTTTGGCAATATCTAGTAGAAACTTTAAACTACCTATCAGTCATGGAACTGCTTTATCAATATGCTTGGCTGATTCCTGTCCTGCCACTGGCAGGCGCAATGCTAGTAGGTCTAGGCTTAATCACCTTTAACCAGGCAACCAACAAGCTCCGACAAGCGAATGCGATATTAATCGTCTCCGCACTCGGCGGGTCAATGGTACTCTCCTTCGCATTGCTGTGGAGTCAACTACAGGGCCACGCACCCTACACCCGCAGTATTCAGTGGGCTTCTGCTGGCGACTTCTCGCTGAATATGGGCTATATTATCGACCCCCTAACGTCGGTGATGCTGGCGATCGTCACTACGGTCGCCTTTTTGGTGATGATTTACACCGACGGCTACATGGCTCACGATGACGGGTACGTGCGCTTTTACGCCTACCTGAGCATCTTCAGCGCGTCGATGTTGGGTCTCGTAATCAGCCCGAACATCGTTCAGATTTACATTTTTTGGGAACTCGTAGGTATGTGTTCATACCTGCTAGTCGGATTTTGGTACGATCGCAAACCCGCTGCTGACGCTTGCCAAAAAGCTTTTGTCACCAACCGCGTCGGCGACTTCGGCCTGCTGCTGGGCATCCTCGGCATTTACTGGGCCACCGGCAGCTTTGAATTTGAGGTGATGGGCGAACGCCTGCACTCCTTAGTCGAATCCGGCGCCCTCAGCGCAACTTTGGCGACAATCTTCGGCGTCCTCATATTTTTGGGGCCAGCAGCCAAATCCGCTCAATTCCCCCTCCACGTCTGGCTGCCAGACGCAATGGAAGGCCCGACACCGATTTCTGCTCTGATCCACGCCGCGACAATGGTAGCCGCTGGCGTATTCCTGATCGCTCGGATGTACCCGGTGTTTGAAGGGTTGCCGGCAGTCATGAATTTGATCGCCTGCACCGGGTGTTTTACGGCATTTATGGGTGCTTCGATCGCGATTACCCAAAATGACATCAAAAAAGGCCTCGCCTACTCCACCATCTCCCAACTCGGCTACATGGTGATGGCAATGGGCGTCGGCGCTTACAGTGCCGGACTTTTCCACTTGATGACCCACGCTTATTTCAAAGCAATGCTGTTCCTGTGTTCAGGTTCAGTCATTCACGGGATGGAAGCAGTTGTAGGCCACAACCCCGCACTCGCTCAAGATATGCGAGTCATGGGCGGCTTGCGGAAATATATGCCGATTACCGCTTCTTGCTTTTTAATCGGTAATTTGGCAATCTGCGGAATTCCGCCGTTTGCTGGTTTTTGGTCAAAAGACGAAATCCTCGCCAGCGCCTTCGCAGCAAATCCCGCTTTGTGGGCTGTTAGCTGGTTGACGGCGGGGATGACCGCGTTTTATATGTTCCGGATGTATTTCAGCACCTTTGAGGGCGAATTCCGGGGCAATGACAGCGCCATCAAGCGGCAACTCCTGCAACCCGGTCTTGTTTTTGGCCCGGGAGCGATGAACGTTAAGGAATTGGCCTCAACTGACGACAGTCACGATGAGCACGACCATTTGCCTCACGAATCTCCTCTGACAATGGCTCTGCCGTTAGTGTTGCTGGCAGTACCTTCTGTGTTTATCGGTTTTCTCGGTACGCCGTTTGCCAATTATTTCGAGCAGTTTGTTCGCGCTCCGGGCGAGTCTCTCGAAGAAGTTTTGGAACACGCTGCTGAGTTCAATTTGACGGAATTTCTAATCATGGGCGGAAGCTCTGTAGGTATTGCTTTGCTGGGCATTACTTTGGCTTCTCTGATGTATTTGAGCCGTAAAATTGACGCAAGTGCGATCGCCCAAAAAATCAAACCGCTTTACGAGTTCTCCCTCAACAAGTGGTATCTCGACGATATCAACGATTTTCTCTTTGTCAAAGGCAGTCGCCGTTTAGCGCGGCAAGTCATGGAAGTTGATTTGCGAGTCGTCGATGGTGTCGTCAACTTAACAGGGTTTATCACCCTAGTTAGCGGCGAAGGTTTGAAATACTTTGAGAGCGGTCGCGCTCAATTTTATGCCTTGATTGTGTTTGTCGCAGTTCTGGGTTTTGCGATCGTTTCGGGAGTCAGTTAAATCGGTAGGGACACGGCATTTAGTGTCAACTTAATGTCAAACCGACTGTATCTCTTGTTTGTCTCGAAGTCTAGATCCCCCCTAACCCCCCTTGATAAGGGGGGAACAAGAGTATTCTCTCAAAGTCCCCCTTCTTAAGGGGGATTTAGGGGTATCTGAACTGGGCGAGCAACGAAAGATACAAAAGTTTTTAGGGTTAATTTTACACGCTTTGGGCATTGCCGTATCCCCACTAGGAGATATTTGAAGAAAGGGTATTAGCTCAAGAACTCACAATTGACAATTAGCAAATAGAAATAAATCTTTCATTAAACTTAATTGTTGCGATCGGATAATTTGTCCAAATAAGAGCAAAAAAATTTGTTACGTATAAAGAAAGTATAAAATTTAGGCTAAAATTGGCAAAATGTGTTTAAACCTAATAACTGATGGATCATTTTAAAACGCAATGGATACAGCTAACTTTCCCTGGTTAACAACAACAATTCTGTTTCCCATTGCTGCGTCCTTGCTGATTCCTTTAATTCCCGATAAGGATGGCAAGACGGTGCGGTGGTATGCCCTAATTGTGGGTTTGATCGATTTTGCCCTACTTGTTTACGCTTTTTACACTCAGTACGACTTCAGCAATCCAGATTTGCAACTGGTAGAAAGCTATACTTGGGTGCAGCAACTCGATTTGAACTGGTCTGTGGGTGCTGACGGTTTATCGATGCCGCTGATTTTGCTGACTGGTTTTATTACTACTCTGGCTACTTTAGCGGCTTGGCCGGTCACATTTAAACCGAAGCTTTTTTACTTTTTGATGCTGACAATGTACGGCGGCCAAATCGCAGTTTTTGCCGTGCAGGATATGTTGCTGTTTTTCCTAGTTTGGGAACTGGAATTAGTCCCGATTTACCTGATTTTGTCAATCTGGGGCGGCAAGAAGCGCCTCTACGCAGCAACTAAGTTTATCCTATACACCGCAGGCGGTTCGCTATTTATTTTGCTGGGCGCGCTGACGATGGCGTTTTACGGCGATACGGTGACTTTCGATATGCGGGCGATCGCAGCTAAAGATTACGCCCCCACTGTAGAATTGCTCCTGTATACAGGTTTCTTAATAGCTTACGGCGTCAAACTGCCAATTTTTCCGCTGCACACTTGGCTCCCTGACGCTCACGGCGAAGCAACCGCACCCGCCCACATGTTGTTAGCAGGAATTCTGCTAAAAATGGGCGGTTACGCTTTACTGCGGATGAATGCGGGAATGCTCCCGGATGCTCACGCTGTCTTCGCACCCATCTTGGTAATTTTGGGTGTGGTTAACATTGTTTACGCCGCCTTAACTTCTTTTGCTCAGCGCAATCTGAAGCGGAAAATTGCTTATTCTTCGATTTCGCACATGGGGTTTGTGTTAATCGGGATAGCTTCGTTTACCGATTTGGGAATTAGCGGTGCAATGCTGCAAATGGTTTCCCACGGTTTAATCGGGGCGAGTTTGTTCTTTATGGTGGGTTGCACTTACGATCGCACTCACACCCTCATGCTCGACGAAATGGGCGGTGTAGGACAGAAAATGCGTAAGGTTTTTGCGATGTGGACTGCTTGTTCTATGGCTTCTTTGGCTTTGCCGGGAATGAGCGGTTTTGTAGCAGAATTGATGGTGTTTGTAGGTTTTGCAACCAGCGATGCTTACAATCCTGTGTTTAAAGTTTGTGTGGTATTTCTAGCTGCTGTCGGGGTAATTTTGACTCCGATTTACCTGCTGTCGATGCTGCGTGAAATCTTCTACGGGCCTGAAAATAAGGAATTGTCGGATCACGAGGAATTGGTGGATGCGGAACCGCGAGAAGTGTTTATTATTGCGGCTCTATTAGTGCCGATTATTGGCATTGGTTTGTATCCCAAGATGCTGACTCAGGTTTACGATGCAACTACTGTTCAGTTGACTGCAAAGTTGCGCGATTCTGTGCCTTCGTTGGTGGCTAAGGCTGCTGCGGATAAAACTGTATCTTTGAGAGCACCTGCGATCGAGCCGAGTAAGTTGTGATTTGAACGAGATTTAGGAATAAAACCCCCAAACTAATGTAAAAATAGCGTTTGGGGGTTTTCTATTTTTTTTTCGTTGGGGCGAGCGAAACTGAATTATTTGGTGCTTGTGCTATCTTAGTGGAGTCTCTGTTAAAAACATTACATTAGCAGCCATGCCGACACCTTCCACAAGTGATTTACCAAAACCTAAATCTTGGGATGAATTTGAGGATATTACATGGGAAATTTATAAACGAAAATGGCACGACAATCATGCACAGAAATATGGCAGAAGTGGACAGCCACAAAATGGTATTGATATTTATGGTCAGGAAAACAGTTCCGGCAACTATATAGGTGTTCAGTGTAAACGATATAAGGATAACAAGCTAAACAAGGAAATAATCAAGGAAGAGATTGTCAAAGCAGAAGGCTTTTCATCTCCACTCAATGAGTACATTATTGCAACTACGGAATCAAGAGATACAAAGCTTCAAGATTTTGTCTGGTCTTTAAATGAAGAGCGTCGATTAGAAAATAAGTTCCTTGTCTATATAGTGTTTTGGGAAGATATATGCAATGACTTGGCAGATACCAATAATCGTGATTTACTCAAGAAGCTTTATTCTGAGTGGGAACAGATATTTAGCAATCAAGAGAAATCTATAAGTGAGCAGGTTGCATCTATTCATTGTCTTTTGAGCTTTGAAATACAGCAAGACTGCAACTTACTTCAGGAACTTCTCAATCAAAATCAATATGATTTATCGGAAAAATGGCAATCATGCTTTAGTCAAAATCGCGGCGTATGGCGAGATATCTCGTCCCGTTTACTTCTTGCGAGAAGTAGTAGAGAGTTAATGCCAAAAATTCAAAAATTTTACCACCAATTGGATGATATTGAGAGTAGATGCAAAAGTCTATTTGCCTTGAAATCTCCAATTCAACCTTTTGAGTCAAAACCCAAATATGGTGGGTTGCACTTTGATACAATGGCTAGTCAACAAACGGCCGAATCCGAACAAATAAAGTTAATTAATCGAAATAAAAAATGCTCTATGAACTTTACTAAGCTGAAAGAAAAAGTTGATGAAACGCTGAATCTGGGAAATCAAATAACTTGTGAGTTCAATTAAATTATGCAATTGCTCGGACTTGATATAACAAGCCCATTGTAAGCCGACTGTATCGAGGTCGTTGAAGGTGGAGTTGAGAATTTTCATTAATTCATCATGCTTCGATCGCAAACCCCAATACTTCAAAATTACCCGTGGGTCGATCGCCATTCAATTCGCTACGATCGCTCTCTTAGTTTCTCGGGTTATTGTTATGCGAAGAGTGCGATTTTTGTCAAGGGCGATCGCACCCTCGCAAGTTGTAATTTGAACCGGATGGGAGGAAGAAAACCCCAAAACATCGATGATTAAACGGGTTTTGGGGTTTTCTATTTTTTTTTAGGGCGATCGAGCTTTTAGGATTCTTATTACTTTTGTTTTGCCGGAACCCAGTAAGTTTTGAAGCGAGGCGCTAAAATCCAATTCACATAGCTATTAAAATACAGATTGCAAGCTTATTGGCTTTCCAGAATGCAAAATCAAGAGTCACCTATTGTTTTCGATCGAGAACGCGCTTCTTCCTACGACAAAAGATTCGCTAAATTGGCTCCGATGCGCGACGCACTTCATTTACTGATCCGCTTTGTACTTTCTGAACTTCCTACCGATGCACGGATTCTGTGTGTCGGTGCGGGAACAGGCTTGGAATTGATTTATCTGGCTCAAGCATTTCCACAGTGGCAATTTACTGCGGTAGAGCCTGTGGCACCGATGCTTGACATCTGTCGCCAACGCGCCGAAGAGTGTGGTATCGCGTCACGTTGCACTTTTCACGAAGGCTATCTCGATTCACTGCCCGCATCGCACTCTTTCGATGCGGCGACTTGCCTTCTGGTTTCTCACTTCTTTATGCAACAAGATCAGCGGCGCAACTTGTTTAGTCAAATTGCTTCACGACTTTGCCCTAACGGATATTTGGTCAGTGCCGATCTAGCTTCCGATATGTCTACTTCAGCGTACCAAAGCCTTTCCGAGGTTTGGGTGCGAATGCTGAGGTATTCCGAAGTGCCTGCTGAGGAGATTGAAAAGTTTCGTGCTTCTTATGGCCGAAATACTGCTGTGCTACCGCCACTTGAAGTCGAATCAATAATTGCATCCAGCGGCTTTGATACACCTGTATTGTTCTTACAAACCCTTCTGATTCATGCCTGGTATGCTAGGCGAACACCACGCTCGCTAGAAGTGAAGTTATCAACAGTCGCTGAAAAATCTAGTGAAGTGGACTGACCAAAACCCAGTGTCAGGTTGCAAAGTTTTCTGGAAGCCTCAGAACCGAGTAGCGCCGAAGAGCGATCGCAATACCCAATACTTTAAAATTACCATTTGGTTGATCCCCCTTCCATTCGGTATTGCGCTGGCTCTTTTAGTTTCTAGCCTTATTGTTGTTATACGGAGAGTGCGCTCTTTGTTAAGGGCGATCGCCCGGAGTAAGTGAGGTATCATATTTACAGTGTAACTGATAGCTATAATTTATAATTATGACCTGACTCCCCTTTAAAATATTCATAAAGATGAATAGAATTAGAGGCGCTGAGAAGGAATTGCGCCCAGACTTTTTCAAGATTTCTATTCATCACTAGAAGTGATCATTGTCTGTTTAGGACTACTGGAAATAGCAATAACAACTACTCATCAGGTTTAGCTTTGCAAAGCCAATTTTTGATACTCCTGTCGAATAGGAATCTGAATGATGAACTCTGCCCCCTCACCGGGATGAGAAACACACTTCAACTGTCCGCGATGTTTTTCTACCACAATCTGGTAGCTGATTGACAGCCCCAGACCGGTGCCCTTCCCTACAGGTTTCGTCGTGAAGAACGGGTCGAACAGCCGCCGGTTCACTTCCTCTGTGATACCGGGGCCATTGTCGCAAATGCGAATCACAACAAATTGCGGAGCTTTGCGGGTCGGGCCGAGGTTGGGGGAATCCACCTCAGCCGAAGAAACTGTAGAGCTTTCCGCAAGGGCGGGATTGGAAATCGGGGATTTTTCTTCTTCCCCATACCCCACTGAAGTGCGAATTGCGATCGTGCGCGGCCCCCTTTGGTCATTGAGAGTGTCAATCGCATTCGCCAGTAAATTTACAAACACCTGGTTCAGTTGGCCCGCATAGCACTCCACCAGCGGCAGCGGGCCGTACTCTTTAATGATTTGAATAGCAGGCTGGTCTAGTTTAGCTTGCAGTCTGTGCTGCAAAATCAGTAGGGTGTTATCGATGCCCTCATGGATATCGACCTGTTTCATTTCCGCTTCATCCAGTCGCGAGAAGTTTCGCAGGGAGAGGACAATTTCGCGAATTCTGTCTGCCCCCACCTTCATCGAATCCAGCACTTTGGGTAAGTCTTCCATCAAGAAATCTAATTCTATTGCCTCAATATCCTCAACAATCGCTGCTGTGGGATGGGGGTATTGTTCTTGATAGAGTTTCACCAGTCCTAGTATGTCTTCACAGTAAGTCCTGACGTGACTCAGGTTGCCATATATGAAGTTAATCGGGTTATTGATTTCGTGGGCCACCCCGGCCACCATCTGTCCCAGTGAGGACATTTTCTCAGTCTGAATTAGCTGGGTCTGGGTGCGCTTGAGTTCTTGGAAAGAAAGCTCTAGTTGTTCGGCTTGTTTTTTTAATTGCGCTTCTGATAGTCGCAGAGCTTGCTCTATCTGCACGCGATCGCGAATTTCCTGGCTCAGGAGCCGATTTTTTTCCTTTAATTCCTGCGTCCTCTCTTCCACTTTATGTTCTAAAGTCCGGCTGTAATCTTCTAATTGCTCATTGGCTTGTTTCAGGTTGTCAGTCGCCTCAGACAAATTGGCATAGAGTCGAGCATTTTCCAGGGAAATCGCCGCTTGAGAACAGAGCACGGTTAAAACTTCCAGGCGATCGGGAGTAAACGCGCTCCTTGTCAGATTATTTTCCAAGTAAAGCAGACCAATAAGCTTTCCTTTATGGACGACCGGCATACATAAAACTGACTTGGGTTGGGCGTTAAGAATATAGCTATCCCTGGTAAAAAGTCCCTCCTGACTTGCATCATTTAATACCACATCTTTCTGAGTTCTAGCCACATAAGTGAGGAGAGAAAACGGCAATTTTTGACTCGTTTCTATTGGTGTGGATTGCAGCAATAATACCTCATTATTATCTATGCTTGCCGTCCCTTCTACCACCAGTTGACCATTTTTCTCTAAAATTAAGTAACTTTTTTCAGCCCCAGCATTCTCAATTGCAATTTTCAATAACTTAGAAAGCAGACTTTCCAGAACAATTTCGCCAGAAATAGCTTGAGAAGATTTCATCACAGAGGCGAAATCCAGTGCTGCAAAACTCCCCGTAGTCGTCGAGCTGGTCGTCCGTGATACGTCGAAGCTGGGAGTTTCTTTGGTCAGTATTCGCGAGAAAAATTCAGGATATTCTTCTGATAAATATTGCACTTTTGCTTTCGCTCCCCAGCGAATATATCCATAGTAAGCATCCGTCAAATAAATCTCCGCTATCTTCTCCCGCCCGCGAGAGAAATAAAACTCGGCGGCCCGTTCATTAGCTAGGGCTTCTTCCTGAATGTATCCCTGTTCTCTGGCTCCTTGAATGCTAGCGTCATAATACTCCATCGCTTTGCCAATTTTTCCCAAAATTCGTGCTTTTTCTGCCTCCACTAACTCGTACTTGTGTTGATAATTTATCGGCCCATGTATAGCCCATTGCTGCATTTTGTTCTGATTTTTAGCCACTTGCTTCAAGGATTCTTTTTGTTCACTGCTGGAAACTTGGGGATATTGAGCAAGGAGAGCCAGAGAATAGTAGAAATTGTATTCCGCACCACTCATCAGACCGGGCACACCATCTTTGTATTTTTCTGCTGAGCGGGCGCTCTTGACTGACTGAGCGTAATCTTTAAACAAATAAAGTCGAATCAATTTTGTCAGGTGAGCCAAAAAAATAAACATATGTTTATTATCGGCAATTGACTGGTGGAGGAGTTCTTCTTCATTCAACAATTCGCCCTTGAGCATATATTCCTCTTCAGATGCGGCGAGTAATTGTAATACCATTACTCTCCACGTCTTTAAGTAAGGAATATGCGAATCTTGTTTAAGTTTCAGCAGTAAATCAAGATATTGCGCCTGCTTCTGAGCAACTAATTCCAGCGGTTGACCTGTAAAAAATATATGATCGCAATAGTAGATAGAATTATAACCCACATCTTCTAAATCTCCAGTCTCCAGACCGCTTTTAATTCCCTCTATCATTGGCGCTAAACTTTCCTTGCCATGCTCTTTCCAGTGTCTAATATGAGCATTAAAAACTACATATACGTAAGATTTTAGTTCTTTGGCATCAAAGCGATCCAACAAATTTAAGGCTAGTTGTCCAAATCTATATCCCGCATCTATTTCACCGAATGGCCCGCATAGAAGTAGGCCATAAACCGCATACCCAGCAGTGGCCTGGGGCGAATTACCATATTGGATACACAGATCAATCATTGTAAATGCAAATTGGGGAAATAAGGCAGGAGCCACATGATAAGAAAGAGGAGCAGATTTCAATAATATCCCCATCGCCACTAGCTTATTGATATCAGTCATTTCTGGCAGATTAGCTAACGCCTCAGTATTCATTTCTTGTGGAGGTTCCGAACAAAGAGAGACACCCAGCATCCCCAGAACTTGCAGCCCAATATCAAACGCGACTTGTATCTGGTTTTGCTGGGAATAAAACTGCATTTGGATTTCATAAACTTTGACTTTTTCGAGCAGAGTTTTCGCGTGTTTAAGAGCCTCCTCAGAAAGGATTTTTGCTCGCTCGAAGTTGATGTTTAGAAATTCCACCGCCGCCGCTTCCGCATACAGAGGGAACGTCAGGTCATACTGAGTTTCCCAGCTATCTTCTCTGAGGAGTTCTAGCCCCACCCGTAGTTGTCTGGCGGCAGTTTCATAAGCTGTTGCTGCCTTAGCTTTTTTGCCGGCTATCAAATTTAATCGGGCTAGACGATCTTTTTCTACCTGATCCGTGATGCAGTCAGCCCCAACATTTAACTGATTGACAATCTCAAAGATATTTTCTTCAATCTCCTCTGCAGGAGTATGCTCCAGTAACAGTTCACCAATTTTCAAGTGGGTCTGTTGTTTCTGAGATTCGGGAATAAGAGAATACGCCGCTTGCTGCACCCGGTCATGGAGAAATTTGTAAGCGATAGGCGCGTGATGGCTGTAAGAAAAAGGGGTAGGTGAGCATGATAGCAGAGGACAATCTGGAACTATTTTATCCTTTACTTCCCTGCTCATTTCATCGGAGGTAAAAACGAGAGGGATTTTGTAGGCTTCGCTGAGGGGCAAAACCAAGCCAGCCTGAAGAGATTCCCACAAATCCGCCGCCGTTTCCGAGTGAGATTTTTCATTGACAATAGCCAGAACGTCTAAATTAAATTTGTCTCCAATACAGGCGGCTAACTTTAAGACATCCTGCGTCTCCTCCGAGAGTTTTTGAATATTTCTGGCAATCAGTTCGACGACATTATAATCTGTGATGCCTACTGCTTGAATTTGGTTCAATGACCACTGCCAGCACCCAGCACTGAATTCAAAGGTCAATAGCTTTTCTTGATGCAGAGTAGCGAACATCTGAGTCAAGAAGAAAGGATTGCCCTGGGTTTTATTGAAAAGTAGCTCAGACAATTCAGAAACCCGGTGTCTCGGAACAGAAGACTCATTCAGGGTATCCGCTACCAGCAAGCTGACGTTCCCAATATCCAAAGGACGGAGGGTGATATTATTTACAACCGCCCCATTCTTTTGAATCTCATCCAACGTCACCATCAACGGATGCGTCGGACTCACTTCGTTATCTCGATAGGCTCCCATCAGCAGTAAATATTGGCTGTCCGGGTCACAAATAAGCAGATGAATCAACTTGAGTGATGCCGAATCTGCCCACTGTAAGTCATCCAAAAAGACGACGAGCGGGTGTGAGGGTTTAGTAAATACATGAATGAATTCTTTAAATACCCGGTTAAAGCGATGCTGGGATTCAAATGGCCCCAATTGCGGAACCCCTCCTTGAGGCCCGACAATCAGTTCGACTTCGGGAATGACATCTACTATGACTTGGCCATTTGAGCCTAAAGCTTCTAAAAGTTGTTCTTTCCAAATCGCTAGTTTTTCCGAACTTTCTGTTAAGAGATGCCGCATCAAACCCTGAAAGGCTTGAATCAAAGAAGCATAAGGAATATTTCGTTTTAATTGGTCAAATTTACCGGAGATAAAATACCCGCGCTGCCTGACAATCGGTTTTTGAACTTCATTTACTAAGCAAGATTTGCCAATCCCTGAGTAACCGCTGACTAGCATCATTTCGCTGGTACCGCCGGAGACTCGCTCAAAGGCTGCCATCAAAGTGGCTACTTCTTGCTCACGACCATAGAGCTTTTGCGGGATGATAAATTGTCCACATTTATCCCTCTTACCGATTGGAAACTTGTCAATTTTCCCATGGGTTTGGAGTTGATGACGGCATATTTCTAGGTCAGCTTTTAGTCCCCTAGCGCTTTGGTATCTGTCTTCAGCAGTTTTAGCTAATAATTTCATTACAATGTCAGAAATTGCTTGGGGAATCTCACCGATTTGCTGATGGGGTGGCACGGGTGTTTTAGCGATATGGCAGTGAATTAATTCCAGGATGTCGGTGGCTTGATGTGGCCGCTTTCCAGTTAGCATTTCGTAAAAGGTGACACCTAATGAGTAAAAGTCGGTACGGTAGTCCATTGAGCGATTCATTCGCCCGGTTTGTTCTGGGGACATATAGGCAAGGGTACCTTCTAGCAAGTTGGGATTGCTGAGGGTCTGGTTTTCTCGCTCTAGGTGCGTGGCAATGCTAAAATCGATGATTTTGATTTGACTGGTTTTGGGGTTGACAATAATATTTTGCGGTTTAATATCTTTATGAATAATCTTATTTTCATGCAGTTGAGCTAGGGTTTCTGCTAGATGAATTGCCCGAATCAGAAATTTGCTGATTTCAAGTTGTTTAGCTGTGATTAGGTTTTTCAGGGAGTCTCCGCCAAAATCTTCTAATATCAGCGCCAGACCGTTATTATGCTTTTCTAAAGAGTAAGCTTTGATAATTCCGGCTATGTCGAGAGTTTTGAGAATTTTATATTCATGCCTCAATCGTGCGATTTCTTCTATTGTGGGATACTCAGCTTTAAGGGTTTTTACTATAACCGGAGTTGGCTCGGACTCCCTAACGCCGCGATAAATAACTGTATTGACACCTTCATGAAGCGGCAACGATAAGAGTTTGTAACCGGGCAGCGTGGTTTTCATATTCGTTTTTTCGATGAGTACGATTATTCGGGTGTGGAATTGATGGATGGGAACCTGAGACAGCGATGTTCGATCGCCTGTTGGGAAAAATTTCAACTAGCCGGGCCTCAGCTTGTTAATAAGTGCCAATATTTTGTCTATTCCTTCAATGCTAAAGTGCATGATGGCTTAATCTTTAACTATAAGTATAATACCTGTGCTGGAGTTGGAAAACCAAGAATTGGCGCTGGAACAAGGGCCTCCAGATAAATTAGGTGATCGCACTAACTCCACGTCTGTTTAAATGTCTCTGGACGTACTCCGCACAGACGCTTAAAGTTTTCATAGCTCAGGTTTTTTACATCCCAGTAGCTCATTATGTGGCTGTGCCTAAATTATGATCACTTAGGATTATACATCCTACTACAAAATGTTTGCAGCACTTCGACCGGGCGCGATCGTTGCTCTTAACAGGGTACAAGTCGCGATCGCCTTGCCTACTTTTTTAACAGGTATATTGTAAGAGTGTGCTAGCCAAAACTGAGTTACTTGAGCGCGCGATCATCGCTAAGTTGAACACCTAGTCTGTAAGTGAGCAAGATGAGATTATGGAATAAGTTAAAGATGATCCCAGATCGGAACCAGCAAATACTCGTTCTCCCGACGCTGTTGCCAAACTTGCAGCGCCACGGACTGAGTATCACGCAGGTAAAACCCAAGAACTCGCTCCAGAAACATGGTGAATTCGCGTAATACAGCCCACGTCAGTAATAGGATAAAAAGTTACAAAAAAGGGGGAATGTATGCAAACCCTCCTTTGGAGTCGTGAAGAAGTCCCGCCTCGTGCCAAACATTTGTATGAGATCAGCATCCCCCCCAAAATTGACTTAGAAGAGAATGTTAGCAAGCTCGTCATCATGGATATAGAAACAGGCGACTATAAAGTTGATGAAAATGGTTTATATGCTGCTGATGACCTGAGTGCGAAACATCAAAATGCTAGGCTATTGGGTATCGGTATTGGATATAAACTGGCTGCATCTCTAGGTAGTGTTATTGAGCTTGTTTCTAAGTGATTTCACGTATTGTATGTGATAGATATGCTAAACTTAATTTTATTGGATTTTGCTTGAAAGTCAAGCTGTTTGAGTTGAAATTTATGAGGACGTTGACTGCGGTGGTTCCGAAAGACCCTAACACGAATTTATATGTAGTCTATGTTCCCGGTTTCTAAGAGAGCGCATTCTCAAGGAGAAACTTTAGACGACATACAAGCGAACTTACGTGAAGCGAGTGAAATGTTGTTGGAAGATGAGAATCCAGGATTAAATCGACCTTCTATTCAGTACGATCGCCCTTTTAGTCTTTACCCTTAATTCTTCTAGTTGCTGTAGTTGCTAGAATAGCAGCGAATATTAACCGGACTGCAACTCATGCTAAAAACCATTGAAGGCATTTGCATCACTTGCCAAATAATCCTATGATGGTGCATCATGATCTTGATGATTGTTTCATTCTTCTAACTAAGCTAATATGCGATCGCTTGTCTTGACTCTAGCTCTCATATGTTTAGCCACCCCCGCTGTTGCCACCACCTGCGAGGAAAGCTTTCAAAAAAAGGGGGACTTTTTGAATGGTGCCGCCTTTTCTGCACGTGTTCAGGTTGAGGGGTTATCGATAGAGAGAGCATTTTCCCAATTACGACCCATTTTAGCCCGCGAGAGCATCAGAACGATCAGCACCGATGTGAGCACAGGTGTCATGAAAGCCGAAAATCCCGCAACAGCATTTCAGCGTGCTTTGCCGATCGATGTTTTTGCCTCAGCCGACGGAAATCTATTAACTGTCGAGATGATCTTTACCATTCCCAGCGGCGTGGGCGCAAGTAGGGATACCGTGAAGCGATACTTGTGCGGTGCGCTAAATCAATTGTTGCCCAAAACTACAAATTAATATGTAATCATTCATTTGATGAATATTAGTTTCCCACACTCGATCGCAATACCCCATACTTCAAAATTACTGCGGTCGATCGCTCTTTAATTCAATGCGTTAGCGAAGCCCTCGAAGAGGATCGCTCTCTGAGTTTCTAGCATTAAGTTTATTGGTGGGTGTTCTGCATCAAGTTGGATGGAGAGATTTTTACACTTGGCAAATTATATTTGGTCGCCGAAAGCTGTGCAACCATTTGTGCACGAGACGAAACCTCAAGCTTACGGAACATTCGCTTCAAAGCTTGCTTCACTGAATTTTCAGTAATCCAAAGTTCCCTCCCGATTTCTGCGTTGGTTCGCCCCAAAGCAACCAATTCGGCAATTTGCAATTCACGAGGCGTTAGGCGTGAGCTCTTGAAAGGTTGGTGTTGCGATTCCCTACTGGATAGCTTCGCCGCGCGCACTGTTGCAGCCCAAACAGACAAATGCAAACAGATCGCACTCAAATCCGCTAGATTTTGTGTATCAAAGGCGGGCATTGACTGTTCGCGCGTATAACCCACTACACCCACTAATTGACCACCGCTGACGATCGGCCCCGCCATCACGTGCCAATGATCGGGGCGGGGACAAATTATTGTCCAAACCTTGGGTGATGATGTCACTAATGCTTCATGGACAGCAGCATGGCGCTCCACTAAATAACGTGCAACAGGATTATGTTCGATCGATAGCGCAACTTTCAATGTTTTCTGAAAATTGCTATCTGCTAAAGGAAGTCGATCGAAGAAAAAGATTCCAGATCGTTTAGCTGCAAAATACTCACCGATTTTGGGCACGATTTGCGATCGCAAATCTTGTTCGTCCTTTACCTGGTCGATCGCTTCAAATAAAAGCTGCAAGGGACTTGTCATGCTCATGGTGTCAACCGATTTTAGATTTTAGAATTGACCCCACGGATGAATCTGGGGGCTTGTAACCAAATTGCTTGATTTTCAACAAGAGTACCCGATCGAGGTCTAGAAGCATTGCAATACTCGAATTATATTACCGTTATAGTCTCAAAAGCAAATTGACATGACAACAGATTTGGAAATCGATCGCACTCCTACACCTTGGATGCCGATCGGCTTTTATGCGACTTCAATAGTCTTTAATGTCTGCTTAATTGCTCAGTTATTGACGGTGGGAGTTGCCTACTTCAATAATCCTGCATGGTGGAATATTCATGTTTGGCTAGTGCGAGGGTATGGTGGATTGTCATTAGTATTACTGGGATGGTCGTTTATCGCTCCATTCTCACGCAGAATACGACATCTCGCCGCAAGTTTGCCAGTGCTACTTGGACTACAATTTGGCAGCATTCATCTCAAAAGTCCTCTTCACCTAGAGATACTCCATCCTCTAATTGGATTTACGTTACTCTATGTTTCTTCAAGCCTTGTACATCGCATATCGTCAACTTTATCATCTAGCAACTATCAACATAATCAAATTTGAGAGGTATAAATGACGCAAGATGCAATCTTCACTCCCTTCTTTGCCACAGTGTTTCTAACACTCATAGTTTGGGTGTATATGTACATCCGCCGTATCAGTTTTATCACCAGTAGAAAGCTCAGTCAAAAGGATTTTGCTGTACCGACCGCACTGGCACAAATCTCGCCACCAAGCGTATCCAATCCATCGGATAACCTAAAAAACCTGTTCGAGATTCCGGTACTTTTCTATGCGCTTGTCCTATACCTCTTCATCACAAAGCAGGTGGATACAGTGTATGTAAACGCCGCGTGGGTCTTCGTTGTGTTTCGCACATTGCATAGTGCTGTCCATTGCACATTCAATCTCATCATACTTCGGTTCTATCTTTACCTATTTGCCACGCTCGCGGTGTGGTTCATCGCTATCCGCGCAGCCATTATCCACTTTGGCACGTAGGTACGCTATTACTGTAGAGCGATCGCCCTTCAATTCGGTGCGTTAGCGAAGCCCGCCCCTACGGGGGCTACGCCAACGAAGAGGATCGCTCTATGAGTTTCTAGTCTTATTGTTATACGGAGAGTACGATCGCTTTTTGGTTTGGGCGATCGCCGATTTGTACCATACTGGCATCTGTGAACAGATTATTGATTCCCCCAATTATGATAAGTTTACATATATCAGCCGATCGCAGTTTACTCCCAATTTAACCGCGTATTAAACGGAATGTGGCAGGTGTCTGGATCTCACGGAAATATCCATGCCAAAAGTGCGATCGGGCTTTAGGTTTAAATATCTCGATGCCGGATTCCTAACATTTAATAGATAATTCTAGGGTTTGTGGTTTAGTGCGGGAGGCGACCGATGTCATCTGCTTAACCAGATGTTTAAGAAATCGAGGGATTGATATCAGTTGATTAGCGAATGTGGCGAGGAAGACCAACGTTAAAGAATAGTGAGCGAGTCAGCAAGTTATAATTCCCAACTCAGAATATCTTCGGAACGCACAAATGAGGGGTAATACCCACCGATTAACGATTAACGATTACCGATTACCGATTATCAATTACCAATTACCAGCCGAATATTAATTAACAAATCAACCCGACATGATATCATAACCTTAACCAGATCATTTCTTCCCAGATATGTTCTACTGTTCTAATCCAAGTTGCTCCAATCCTTTCAATCCCGACAATTCTAAATTCTGTCAAAGTTGCGGATCGCAAGGCCTCAACCCTTTATTCAGAAACCGCTACCGCGTGATTCGACTGTTGGGCGAAGGGGGATTTGGCAGAACTTATGAAGCGGTAGATACGGATCGCATGGACGATCCCTGCGTAATCAAGCAGTTTGTACCCCAATTTCAAGGAACCTCAGCACTTGAAAAAGCCGCCGAATTGTTTAAGCAAGAAGCGAAACGACTTTACGAACTCGGTGAACATCCCCAAATTCCTCGATTAATTGCTTATTTTGAACAAGACAAGCGACTTTATTTAGTACAAGAGTTGATTGAGGGGCAAACTTTACTAGCAGAATTAACTCAGCAGGGCGTTTTTAGCGAAGAAAAAATTTGGCAGTTGCTGGCAGATATTTTGCCGATTTTGAAATTTGTGCACGATCGCCATGTCATTCACCGAGACATCAAACTTGAGAATATCATGCGGCGCCGCACCTCTGTTAGTTCCTCCCTGCCAAAGGCGGGAAATTTTCGGAATTCACCTTTCCGAAGGGGTGGGCGAGGAGAGTTGGTTTTGATAGATTTCGGCATTTCCAAACAAGTGACGGGATCCCTGATGAGCAAAGTAGGCACGACGGTAGGAACGCCCGGATATTCGCCTGTAGAACAAATGCGCGGTCAAGTTTTCCCCGGAAGCGATTTGTACAGTTTGGGAATAACTTGCCTGAGACTGCTAACTCAATGTTTGCCAAAAGTTGACGGTGCCGATGACCTTTATGACCCGATCAACGGCGGCTGGATGTGGAGAGAACGGTTGCCTCCCGGCACAAAAATCAGCAGCGAGTTGGCAAATATTTTAGATAAATTAATTCAAGATTATCTCAAAAATAGATATCAATCGGCTGATGAAGTAATCAAAGCTTTAAATCTCTATTCTTTACCTCCCCAACCCCATTGTGTTAATGGAGGACAACTTGCTATAAATTCTTTTCTGACAAAAGAAGCACAACTTGCTATCAATCTCCCGCTCAATCAAAGCGGGCAAATCAATAGCAATATCTCTGTCACTCCCAGGGAAAAATTCAACACAAATCCGCCTCCGAACAAGGCATTGCAGAGAATTGTCGCTGTCAAAAGCACTTTTGACTTTCAGTTTGTGACAGTAGACAAGCGCGGGAAGCAAACTAATGTTAACAGCGGCAAAGCGCGTTTTTTTGAAGAACATCTTGGTAGCAGTACACTGCTGGAAATGGTATCTGTTCCGGGCGGTACTTTCCTCATGGGTTCTCCAAAAGATCGGGGTGACAGCGACGAAAAACCGCAGCACCCAGTAACTTTAGGCTCTTTCTATATTAGCAAATTTCCAGTCACTCAGGCCCAGTGGACAGCAGTGGCGGCGCTGCCGGAAATTAAAATATTTCTCAATCCCAATGCGGCCCGTTTTAAAGGTGCAAATCGACCTGTAGAAAATGTATCTTGGTACGAGGCGGTGGAGTTTTGCGATCGACTTTCTCGCAAAACTGGTAAGAATTATCGCTTACCTAGCGAAGCCCAATGGGAATATGCTTGCCGGGGGAAAACTACGGGGCCGTTTCACTTTGGGGAAACGATTACCAGCGACTTAGCCAATTACAACGGAAATTCTCATTACGCTGACGCGCTGAAGGGAGTTTATCGCTTTCAAACGACAGATGTGGGCAGTTTTAAACCTAATGCTTTCGGATTGTACGATTTCCACGGAAATGTTTGGGAATGGTGCGCGGATTCTTGGCACAATAATTATAACGGTGCGCCTGCGGATGGTAGCGTTTGGGAGTCTGACGGGGACTCTTCGCTGAGGTTGTTGCGCGGCGGTTCTTGGAACGATCATCCTCCGAATTGTCGCAGCGCGTGTCGCCTCAGATATCAGCCGGATTGTAAGGCTAGTATTGTGGGTTTTCGAGTGGTTCTTTCTGTTGTTTAAACTCCAATTGTAGGCATTCCTTCTCCTATCTTGAAATGCCTCTACGGTTTCCCTCTTAATCAAAGATTTATGCAATAAGCCTATTGATATTGTCTCGGCATTGAGAAACCCGGCTTCTTCAAGAAACCGGGTTTGGGAATGGACGATAGCCCAAATTCTTGCCTTAACTAGCCTTCTTCTGAGGAGCCATTATGCGTTCCACACTCATAGCAGCCACGCTTAATGTCACCACAGCCATGCCGAGAATTGCCACAGGCTGCAACTTCTCATTGATAATTAGAAAACCGAAGAGTGCGGTCATCGCCGGCCCCAAAGTGCCAATTACTGACGCTAAGGCTGCCCCCGCGAACCGGATGGCAAAATTATTCAAAAGATAGCTAAACAGCGTCAGCACCCCTAGAACAACGCCTCCCACAATCAAACCAGGCCAAACATTTTGGTCGATTTTAGGAGAAAAATTTTCCGACAGTGGCACCCACAAACTCAGGGAGGAAAATACAAAAATTGCGGCGAAATTAACTAAACTAAAAGGAATTGGGTGCAACTTGCCCGCGGCCATTTGCGTCAGCAATACGTAACCTGCAAAGGTAATCCCAGAACCCAGTGCAGCAGCGACTCCCACTCCAACATTGCCGCCGCCCGGAGCTGGGGCTGCAAAACTCGGCCACCCAGCTAAAATCAGACCTGCGGTAATCCCGACGATCGCGAAAAAGCCGACTTTGCTGGGACGAGAGCCAAACAAGATCCAAGAACCTAGTACGGTGACGATCGGGTAAATAAAGAAAATCGTAATCGCAATCCCCGCTGGAATATTGCCGATCGCCAAATAAATCAAAACCTGAGACAAAAACAGAAAAAATGCGCTTCCTAAAACCTTGCTCCACAAAGCTCGATCGCCAGACTCGAACAACCGCCTAATATCTTTCCATACAGAAGGATACAGAAATGTCGCCAATATCGGCATCAAAGCCATCACCACGATCAGCCGCATCAACAAAATCAACAAAGAATTTCCAAAACCCGGAGTCACCACCCCCGGAAATTCAAACAAGCCAAAAACCACCCGAGGATTTTTGCCTTTAATCAGAATTCTCAAACAAACATTAAATAGCGACAATACCACTGCCGAAGACAAAGCCAGCACCAAACCTGTCTGTACAGAAGGTGCTTTAACAGTTGCAGCAGGCACTGAAGAAGGCTGTGGCACGGGTTCTCGCGGCGTTTCCACAGGTGTTGCCTGCAGAAGTTGCGGGCGGACAGAATTAAGAGAATTAGTTGATTCCTCGACATAGGAATCTTGAGCATCGAAAGGATTCTCAAGATATGCTTCTTCTTCTTCGAGTTCTTCCCTGATGCGGTTTACGAGATTTTGTAACAGCTCTTCCCCTTGCAGTTCCAGGGTTTTCATGTTGTTGAGCCGCACAGAAAGCTCGCTTTCGTAACTGGTTAAATCTTGTTCCAGCATCTGGAAACTGCGATCGATCCTTTCATCCAGTGCCGCCAGCAACTGCGAGGCCCGTTCGTCGTAGTTGCTCGGCGGCAGGGGGATCGGGAACTCGCCGCTGGGAATAGGGCTGCTAAGAGAATTTCCCGAATTAGCACTGAGTTCGTTGAACCGCTGCACCAACAAATCCTGCAAATTGTGAGCCAAAACTTGAGCCAACTGCTTCAGCCACAATTGCTGCTGCTGAATGTATCGCCCAGACAGAGATTCCATTTGCTGAGACTGCAATTTGCGATATTGCTCCCGCAGGTCTTCAATATCTTCAATCAGGTGATTTTTTTCAGTTTGCAGCCGAGTAATGTCTTGATTTAACTGGCCTTTGACATTTTCATGCAAAGCGTCTAGTTCTTGCATTACTGAGTGAAGGACTTCTTCTGCTGATTGTGCATCCTCTGGCTCGCCCTTTGACGAGTATACGTTCCGCTGCGCCATTAGCCTATAACCTCTAATTTAAACTGCACGTTGTGTGTTCTTAAGTATTGTGACAAATCAGGTCGCAAGTTCTAGTGAGTGGCTCTAAAAGATTGCGAACACTGTTTAATCAATAGTAGTCGCTAAGCTAGAAATGTGAGAAAATTGCGAGCGCCCCAAGAACACTTTGTGCAATTAGAAATCATACTACACTTGACCTCTCCACGGATTGCTCCCGGTAATTCTCCCATCTAACTCACCCGATTGCACCCGAATCACCAGCCTAATGACCCCTTCTGCGACTAAATTTGATTGGGGGGTGAGACTCCTAGCCCCTCAACGGATAACTCGATCCTGCAGGCAGAAACCCCCTTTCTTTTGCCCGCGTCTCTCCCGCACTCGCGCACCCAGATTTATGATTTTAAAAGTTCCGATCTTTTGCTCGCGAAAGTTTTAAGAGGCGATCGCACCCTGAAAAAGCCACCCCGCGCCATCAAAAAATTAACACATCCCATCCCCCAAGAGCAACAGATATGGCATCCGAAATTTATGACAATTCCTTTACAAGCGATCGACAAAAACTGAATATTTCCTCAGAAGCCGAAGTCTTTGTCTTCCCCGCCTCATTTGCCCAGCAGCGCTTGTGGTTTCTCGACCAATTCGCACCGGAAAACCCTTTCTATAATGTAGTAACCGCACTGCGCCTAACTGGTTCTCTCAACTTAACAGCATTAGAGCAAACCTTCAACGAAATAGTGCAGCGACACGAAACTTTGCGAACCACTTTTGCCGCGGTATCAGGCCAACCCGTGCAGATAATCTCTCCCGCTTTCAAGACTAATTTAAAAGTATTAGACTTGCAAGATTTGCCCCCAGAACAACGGCAAACAGAAGCAAAGAAACTCTCCGCAGCAGAATCTCTTCGCCCTTTCAATTTATCCACCGGGCCGCTGATGCGAATCACCATCCTGCGGCTGACAGAAACCGAGCATATTCTATTGGTAAATATGCACCACATCGCCTCCGATGATTGGTCGATCGGGGTGCTAATTCGAGAAATAGAAGCTATCTATACAGCTTTGATAAATCAACAGCCATCTCCCCTACCAGAATTATCACTTCAATATGCCGACTTTGCCGAGTGGCAGCGCGAATGGCTGCAAGGTGAAGTATTAGAAAATCAGCTAGCTTATTGGCGGCAGCAATTGCACGGGATTTCTGTGTTAAATTTGCCCACAGATCGCCCTGCACCAGCTAGGCAAAATTATCGGGGAAAAACTCAATATTTAGAACTGCCGAAAAAGCTGAAGGACGCACTTGTAGCGCTCTCGCAGCGAGAAGGAGCGACTTTATTTATGACAGTCCTCGCAGCCTTTCAAACTTTGCTTTACCGCTACTCGCAACAAGAAGATATTGTTGTCGGTTCGCCGATCGCCAATCGCAACCGCAGTGAAATTGAAGCATTAATCGGTTTTTTTGTCAATACTTTAGTGCTGCGAACAGACTGCTCGGGAAACCCGACATTTCGAGATTTTTTGGGTCGGGTGCGGGAAGTAACCTTGGGAGCTTATGCTCACCAAGATGTACCTTTTGAGAAGCTCGTCGAGGAATTGCACCCAGAGCGATCGTTGAATCGCCACCCGCTGTTTCAGGTGGTATTTGGTCTGCAAAATGGGCCGGTGGAGGAGCTAGAATTGCCAGAATTAAAGTTGAGTTCTTTTCATTTGGAAACTCAAACAACCCGCTTTGATTTAGAGCTGCATTTGTGGGAAGCTTCGGATAATTTTAGGAGCAGATACGGCGAACTGTGGAAAGATTCGGAAGGCCTCCGAGGCTTAGCTGTGTACAATACAGATTTATTTGATGAAGTTACGATCGCCCGAATGCTGAGGCATTTTAAAACGCTGCTGGAAAGCATTGTGGCTAATCCACAACAAAGAATCGCTAACTTACCTTTATTGAGCGAGGATGAAGTGAATCAATTATTCAGAGAATGGAACGATACTCGGACAGATTATCCTCAAAATAAGTGCATTCATCAGTTATTTGAGGAGCGAGCCCTGCAGCATCTGGAGGATGTCGCCCTAACTTTCGACAGCCAGCACCTCACTTACAGACAACTCAACAGTCGCAGCAACCAACTGGCGCGCTACCTACAAAAACTGGGCGTGGGGGGGGAGGTTTTAGTGGGGCTTTGTGCAGAGCGATCGATCGACCTAATTGTCGGGATGTTGGCTATACTGAAGGCTGGAGGAGCTTACCTACCGTTAGATCCGAGCTATCCGCGCGATCGGCTAAACTTGATGCTGGAAGATGCTCAAGTTAAAGTCTTGCTAATTCAGGATAAATTGATTGACAATTTCCGAGACTTCTCAAACTCCGTGATTTACTTCGATCGCGACTGGGAAGACATAGCCAAAGAAAGCGCCGAAAATCCCGCCAACACCGTAACAGCAGACAACCTAGCTTACGTTATTTACACATCTGGCTCAACCGGAAAACCCAAGGGAGTTGCTGTCACCCACAAAGCAGTAAATCGCCTGGTACTCGACACCAACTACATAAAAATAGAACCTACCGATAAAATTGCCCAAGCATCAAACGCTTCATTCGATGCAGCCACATTCGAGATTTGGGGAGCCTTGCTTAACGGCGCTCAACTCGTGGGAATTAGCACAAATATTACCCTTTCGCCTCACGATTTAGCCTTAGAACTGCGCCAACAAGGCATCACAGTTTTGTTTTTAACAACTGCCTTATTTCAACAAATTGCTAGAGTTTTACCGCAAGCTTTTAATTCGCTGCGCTGCTTGCTGTTTGGCGGAGAAGCCGTCGATATGAGATGGGTTAAAAAAGTTTTCAAACAAAATCCAACCACTAAATTAATTCACGTTTACGGGCCTACAGAAAATACCACATTTTCGGCTTATTATTGCGTGCAAGACGTACCCGAAACCGCAACATCTATCCCCATCGGCCGCCCGATCGCCAACACGCAAATTTATCTCCTCGATGCGGATTTGCAGCCGGTGGCGATCGGTGTTATGGGTCAATTGTACGTCGGCGGTGACGGATTGGCGAAAGGCTACCTTAACCAGCCTGATTTAACTGCTGCTGCATTCATTCCCAATCCTTTTAGCAATAAATCTGGTTCTAGCCTTTATAAAACAGGTGATTTAGGTCGCTATCGGGTTGACGGCAACATCGAGTTTTTAGGCCGCGTTGACGACCAAGTAAAAATTCGCGGCTACCGCATCGAGTTGGGAGAAATTGAAGCGGCTTTGTGCCAGCATCCACAAGTGGGTGAAGCAGTAGTAATTGTGAGAGAAGACATCCCCGACGATAAACATTTGGTAGCTTATGTTATTCCTGACGGTAGTAATGAAAAATTAGAAATTCCCAATCTTAAGTCAAGTGACTTGCGCCAATTTTTGAAAGAAAAGTTACCAGGATATATGGTTCCTGCAACTTATGCAGTGTTGGAGAATATGCCACTCACGCCTAATGGCAAAGTAGACCGCCGCGCCTTGCCTGAGATAGATACAGACAGCGAGGATATAACAGAAAATTATGTAGCGCCTCGGACTGATCTCGAAAGTGCGATCGGGAAAATTTGGGCTAAAGTTTTGGGGAAACAGCAGGTTAGTATCTACGATAATTTCTTTGAACTAGGCGGGCATTCCCTGCTAGCAACTCAGTTGATTTCTCGCATCCGAGACGCTTTGCAAGTCGAGTTATCAGTCAGCAATTTGTTTGAGGCTCCGACTGTGGCGAGTCTGGCAAAATACATTGAAACAATGCGCTGGGCTGCGAAAGGTTTGGATGCTCCCAGAACCGACGAAAATGAGCGCGAAGATGTGGAATTCTAAGCCCTTACATAATTGCGGGATGATTTTGATTGTTGTGTGGAATTGGCATCTGCCTGTCGGTAGAAATTACCGCAATGGGAACTGATATTCAAGCCTGTTTCACGAGGAGATTTAGACCTGTTACTTGCTAACCTCCTAAAGGCTGATGCTGCCTATATACTTGCAAAATTGCTCGCGGGGCATTATAAATAAGGGAGAAAATGTTCTCCCAACAGCGACTCATCCCGAAAATCAGAAACGATGTCCAACCAAGCGTCTGACCGTCTTAAACAAAATGCTGAAAAAATTATGCGGATGTGGGAGAAGCGGGCGCGTGAGGAAGTCAGCGCATCAACGCATCAAGATTCTCTTGTCTTGCAAGATTCCCTACCTCTCTACTTAAACCAACTGGTAGATGAACTCTCAAACAGAATTGTCAGGCCATCTGCGCGAATTACAGCCGACGAGGTAGAAAGTACGCGGATTGGCAAGCTGCATGGGCATGAACGGGCGGGGTATGCGGACTACTCCATGAGTCACCTCATTTTCGAGTATCACCTCCTCCGTCAAGTAATATTTCAAGTTTTAGAAGAAGAAGCACCTTTGGAAGTGCAGGATCGAGACATTATTATCGGCTCGATTGAGCAAGCCGTTAATGACGCTGCTACTCAATTCTCCGAAACCCTGCGAGATATTCAAGAATTATTTATGGTGACGCTAACTCACGATCTCAGAAATCCCATCAATGTCGTAAAAATGGGAACTCAACTAACTCTGCGGCGGCTGGAACGAGGAGATACCCACACGGATGTGGCCGCAAGGATGCTCAATGCGATCAATCGGCTGGATTCGATGATTCAAAATCTGCTTGATGCGAGTCGGCTGCGGGCAGGGCAGAGCTTAAAGATGGAATTTGAAGAATGCAATTTTGAGATGCTCGTCCAAGAGGTGGTAGAAGATTTGAGCTTTGCGTATGGAGAGCGGTTTGTTATAGTCTCTGAGTCTGAGATCAGGGCTTATTGCAGCCGTAAAGAAATACGGCGGGTGATTGAAAATTTAGCAATTAACGCTGTGAAATATGGTGCGCCTAGTACGCCGATTACACTCACGATCCAGCAAACTGAAACGCAGATCAGCCTTACTATTCATAATGAAGGCAATCCGATCGCCCTAGACGCTCAATCCATCCTATTTCAACAATTTCGTCGAACCATTTCTGCCGAGGAGCAAACCGGCTGGGGATTAGGATTATTTTTAGCAAAAAATATTACTGAGGCGCATCAAGGGACACTTGCGGTTGAAAGTGCAGAGGGCAAGGGGACAAGCTTTATTATCAACTTACCTAAAGTTATTCTTTAGTTCGGGACATTAAGACTAAGAATAAAAATAAGGTATAAAATAATGAATCCACAGTCCACATTTTGAGCTGACCCAGAGAGGAAGCGCTTCAGCAAACGCGATCGCTCTATAGCAATCCTAAATCATTATCAAGACTATGATACAATTATATGCAATACTTGATTGTGACAATAAAACCATGAATAACTTACAACTGCCACAAAAAGATAGGGAAAAAGAAATAGATTGTTTAGAATCTTTCATTAAAAGTGATATCGATGCCAGAGAACTAAAACGAGCAATAGCTGTAAGGATGGCAATTTCAGGTAATATCTACCATAAAATTAGCAAAATTTTGGGTGTAAGTAAGTTTTTTATTGGTTATTGGAAAAAGCAATTTAAAACTAAAGGCATCGCCGGACTCAAACTAGGACATAAAGGGTCAAAAGGGTATTTAACGTCTCTACAAAATACTGAAGTAATCGAGTGGTTAAAGAATAAAGAATATTGGAATTTAGATGAACTGGTTACTTATTTAGAACGAGAATTTGGTGTGATATATAAATCAAAACAGAGTTACTCTGAACTTTTCGATCGGGCGAAAATTAGTTGAAAAAAAACTCAAAAAACCAATCCTAAATTTGATAAAGAACTGGTAAAAAAAAAGACGGAAGAAATTAACGATATTTTATTTAAAAACAACGCTGGTATAGAGTCTGGGGAAATAATAGTATTGTTTTTAGATGAATGTCATCTACTTCATGGTGATCTAACTGGTTATGTTTGGGGTCAATCCAAAATTAGAATTGAAGTCCCAATTACCAATGAAAAAGATAGACAAACTTATTTGGGTGCACTCAATTATCAAAGCAAAGAATTCCATATTCAGAGCCATCCATCTGGTGATGGAAAATCAACAGTTAAACTCATAAAGTACTTACAAAATAAATATAAAAATCGCAAGATTATCTTGATTTGGGATGGAGCTAGTTATCATAAATATGGAGAATTTAGAGACTTTTTATTAGAACTAAATGGTGACAAAGAACCTGATAATTGGTCAATTACTTGTATTTTATTTGCTCCCAATGCTCCCCAACAGAATCCAGTTGAAGATACTTGGTTCCAAGCTAAAAACTTTTTAAGAAAGTATTGGTATTTATGTAGGTCTTTTAAGATTGTCACTTTTTTGGAGAGAGTTTTTTACTAAGGAACATAAATTTGATTTCCCCAAAATACGTCAATATACTTACACAGAGAAAATCATTTAGGATTGCTCTAGATATAGAAAATCATTTAGGGTTGCTATAGTAGAATGTTGCCGTTATCTGTGGAACAAGGCTACTCATGAACTCCAGTTTTACCTAAGTTCTTTACCCGTAGATGCTAAAGCGGAATGGTCGCGCTATTCGCCAACATTGGAGTATTGAAAATCAAGAACACTGGGTTTTAGATGTCACTTTCAATGAAGATCGATGTCGCATTCGGTCGTTGAATAGCCCTCGGAACTTGGCTGTGATCAGACGGATGTCCCTGAATGCTGTCAATCAAGAAACCACTCTCAAGCTTAGCTTGCGACAGAAAAGGAAACGGGCTGCAATAAATGATGAATACATGATGCTTCTTCTCAAATCCTTTTGTCAAGACTGATTGAGATGCTCTTACCCTGCTATTGGCGGCTTTTTGTCAAGTACAATTTATACCAAATTAGATGAGCTTACTCTGGTTTCTTTACTCATTGCGTTTGCCAACCGCTTGCAGAGGTTTTATTAGCTTTGCTGCTCGGGTAAATTTAAAAAGATTCCTTGAACAACCTCACGCGTCAAAACAAAGAAAGAGCCACCTGGGAAGCGATGCGCGGCATCGGCATGTGGCAACTACCAGACTTTTCGACCAGGCTCAACAGCCACCTTGACAGGGCTAGCCATTAGTAGCTAATTTTGTACTCTCACCTCTTTGTCGAGTGGAAAGCCCCATCTCCTTAAGCAGGCGGTTGATGTGACAATCGCTAACTTTAATACCCAGTTCTTTTGCCAGATGCTTTCCTAGCCATTGCGCTGTCCAGCGTTGAAATGAATAGCCATACTCACGAGGACTATGGGTCACGAGTTCTTTCAAGTAAGCGAGATATTGCTCGTTAACTGTCTTGGGGCGCCCCATCGAGTGGTCGTTCCAGTGGTGAGCCTGACCTGTCTGTACTATGAGTATCCAGTACCGCGCCATCTCCGGAGAACACCCCAAGGCTCTACAGATTTGGGCTTGAGAGTGACCATTATCTGCCAGCAGCATGATTTCAATGCGACGACGGTACTCTGGACGTAAATCAGCTTCTAGGCTCTTTAGCAGAAGCTTTTCCTGAAAAGGAGTTAAGTACTGACCCTGCTTTTCCACAACTATTCCTCCTTGTAAAAGTTCAGTAGATGTGTGGAATTAGTTCTCTTATTCCTCCAGAGTCTGACGCAAAAGTCCAGGAATTGTGCAAGAAGATACAAGAGTTAACAATAGTGAAGCGAACGGTCAGAAGTGTTGCTTTTCAGGCGTTGGTGCTATGACAGGGCAGAAGCAGCACCATCTACGACCATAAACCTAGAGACATACCGTAAATGTCAGATTGCATGAGTCGGAGTAGCTCAGCGCCTCACTGGACTTTAATTTGGAAGACCAAAGTCCCTTTATTGTTGGAAATGGAAGATTTGAATAATGAGAACATAACTCCTTTAGTTATGTATAAAAAATAAGCTTCAACCCCTTGAATTATTAGATTCTATCTCACAATATTGAAGTGGCATTAGACAACCTACAACTAATTCCATTCACACTCCATAAGGAGAGGGAAGATGAAAGACAATCAAAATGAACAACTGTTTAGCGAATTAACTCCCGCAGAAGCGGCTGTCGTAGAAGGTGGAGTTCGCGTAGTAATAGATCGCATTCAAGCCGTCAGGGCTGGTGCAGACCTTATCGGCGCTGATGATACCTATATCACAGTCAATGGCATAAAGATATGGGGAGACTACAGCATGACGACAGGGCAAACTCGCTTCGTTAACCGAAGCTACACGGCTTCAGGTTCTTCGGCACAGGTTCGACTTTTCGACGCTGACCCCTGGCCAAATGATGATGACTCAATGGGACAGTTTACCGCAGTCAACACCAGCGGTGCGCTAAGGCGAGCACCAGTGAGTGGAGCTGGGTCTAGCTACGACGTATACTACCGTGGCTATGCCACCTAAAGTAAGGCTAAGAGACAGACTAAGCAACTTTTAGATGTCTTAAGACAGTATTCGGTTCTGGGTCCTTAGACATCTAAGTTAAAAGACTCCACTCGCGATCAAGTCGGGCTTTTTGCCCGACTGTCTTTTCTTACCAGTCATTCCTCCTAAAGATGAGATACCAGATTGTTCTGCAACACAGTGAAGAAGACTGCGGCGCTGCCTGCCTTGCTACTGTTGCCAAACACTACGGACGCACCTTTGCCATCAGTAGGGTTCGGGAAGCAGTCGGCACTGGGTCGCGGGGAACCTCCCTTCTGGGTTTGAGTCGGGGTTCAGAAGCCCTAGGATTCAATGCCCGCCACGTCAAAGCCTCCCCACAACTGCTTGACCAATTGCATAAAGTCTCCCTGCCAGCCATCATTCACTGGAAAGGCTACCACTGGGTTGTTTTGTACGGGCAAAAGGGGAAAAAATATGTAATTGCTGACCCTGGCGTCGGCATCCGCTACCTCACCCGCGAGGAGTTAGTCAAGGGTTGGGACAATGGCGTGATGCTGATGCTGGAGGCAGACGACAGCCGTTTTTATGAACAACCGGAGGATAAGATAGGCGGATTTGGGCGTTATTTGGTGCGCGTTTGGCCCTATCGCGCCATTCTCGTCCAAGCGATTGCAATCAACATTGCCATCGGACTGCTTTCCCTCGCTTCCCCTTTGATGATGCAACTCCTCACCGATGACGTGTTGGTGCGGGGAGATACCCAACTGTTAACCACCGTAGCAATTGGCGTCATCGCCATGAATCTATTTAGTAGTGCGATCGGTTTGGTACAATCTCACCTCATCGGTCACTTCGGTCAGCGTCTGCAATTAGGGCTGATTCTAGAATACGGGCGAAAACTCCTGCACTTGCCCTTATCTTACTTTGAAGGGCGTCGAAGTGGGGAAGTCGTCAGCCGCATTGCTGATGTTAACGCCATCAATCAGCTAGTTTCCCAAATTGTCCTGGGTTTACCCAGCCAATTTTTTATAGCATTGGTTTCCTTAGGCTTGATGCTGTTCTACAGTTGGGAACTGACTCTAGCTTCCTTAGCCGCCTTTGTCATTGTTACAGTCGTCAACCTGTTTTTTCTGCCAGCCTTGCGCCAGAAAACCCGCAACATGATTGTCTTGGGTACAGAAAACCAAGGCTTTCTCGTCGAAACCTTTCGCGGTGTCCAGGTGCTAAAAACCACCCAAGCCACCCCTCAAGCTTGGCAAGAGTATCAGACCAATTTTGGTCGTCTCGCAAGCCTGGGTTGGACTACGATGAAACTGGGGCTTTATAGCAGCACAATCACCAGTATTCTTTCCACTTTCACCAGTATTGCCGTACTCTGGTTAGGCAGCTACCTGGTGATTAATCGCACATTAAGCATCGGTCAGTTGCTGGCATATAGCGGCTTGAGTGGCAACTTTCTCGGCTTCCTGGGTTCAGTAATCGGGTTAATTGATGAGTTTATTACTGCCCAAATTGTGATCCAACGCCTAACAGAAGTCATCGATGCCACGCCGGAAGACGAAAATGACTTTAAAAAGCCAAAAGCAGAAATTAAGGGCGATGCCGATATTATCTGCACCAACCTCAACTTTCACCACGCGGGTAGAGTTGACATCCTGGAAGATTTCTCCCTCACCATCCCCGGCGCTCAAGTAACTGCCTTAATTGGTAAATCTGGCTGTGGCAAAAGTACCCTTGCCAAACTGATTGCTGCTTTATATTCTTCCCAATCTGGTAATATCCGATATGGTTTGTACAACCAGCAAGACCTTTCTTTGGAGTGTCTGCGACAACAAGTGGTGTTAGTCCCGCAAGAACCTCACTTCTGGAGTCGCTCAATTATTGACAACTTCCTCTTCAGCTATCCCCACATCAGTTTTGAACAAATTGTTAAGGCTTGCCAGATTGCGGGTGCAGATGAGTTTATTAGTAAACTGCCCGATAAATATCAAACTGTTTTAGGAGAATTTGGCGCGAATATCTCTGGTGGACAACGACAGAGATTAGCCATAGCCAGAGCCATCGTTACTGACCCGCCGGTACTGATTTTAGATGAATCTACTGGCGCTCTCGACCCCGTAAGTGAAGCCTCCGTGCTAGATAAACTGCTGTACCACCGGCAGGGCAAAATCACAATTATGATTAGCCACCGCCCTAAAGTCATCGGGCGAGCGGATTGGATTGTACTGCTGGAGGAAGGGCGCTTGAAAATCCAAGGCACTCCAGAGGAGCTGCGTCATCTTCCTGGCGAACACTTAGACTTTTTAGACGATATTGCCCCAGCAACGAATGGTTTGGTGGTGAAATCCTCTGGCTCTCACTCCAACGGCAGAGTCCCCGCAATCAGCAATTACAACCATCATGCTTAACAACTCCAACTCAGATTATCTGCCCCCAATTCAAGACAGCGATTTTCTCCCGCCGCTTGGTCGTTGGACTACCGTTGGCGGAGTGGTTATGCTTGCTTTTGTAGGAATAGCGATCGCCCTCACCTCTGTGACCAAATATAAGGTCACCGTCAAAGCCGAGGCAAACATCCGTCCTGCTGGCGAATTGCGGCTCGTTCAGGCTGCCACGGAAGGTCCAGTTATGCGTGTCTCCGTCAAAGAGAATCAAGTTGTCAAAAAAGGAGATGTGATTGCTACTATCGACGACTCTCGCCTTCAAACGAAAAAAAGCCAACTGCAAAGCAACATCCAGCAGACCCAGTTACAACTCGTTCAAATCAATGCCCAGATTAGTGCCCTCAATCTGCAGATTATAGCCGAAACTGACCGCATCACCCGCGTTGTTGCTGCTGCTAAAGCTGAACTCTCGCACCGCAGCCGGGACTATCAAGACAAACAAATTACTACTGTTACTGAAGCCCAAGAAGCCGAGGCGAACGTCCGCATCGCCCAGGAGGAATTACAAAAAGGTTTTGCGGAGTTAAAGTCAGCACAAGCTAACTTAAGCGCGACTCAAGCTGCCTTGGGGGCAGCTAGGTCAAAGCACAACCGATATCAGAGTGTGGCCAAAGAAGGAGCGCTTTCTAAAAATCAATTGGAGGAAGCACAACTAGCTGCTGACCAGCAATCGTCAGCGGTTGAGGCGCAAAAAGCGGTAATTGAGGGACAAAAAGAAACAATTGAACGGTTGCAACAAGCTGTCGTGGGAGCTTTTGCTAGACGGCGAGGCGCAATGGCTGCGCTCAATCCGAGTAATGCAGAAGTTGCGATCGCTTCTGAGCGCATTGGACAAGAAAAAGCTGCGGGTGTTGCCGCCGTCGCTACATTAGACAAAGAACGCAAAGCTCTCATCCAGCAACGGATTGGAATTGAGCAAACAGTTAAGCGCGATACCCGGGAACTCAAACAAGTGGAAATCGACCTCAGCCAGACTGCCATTACTGCCACAGCAGACGGTATCATCTCTAAGCTAAACCTGCGAAACTCCGGTCAAACTGTGCGCCCTGGAGAGGAAATGGCCCAAATTGTCCCTAGTGATGCCCCATTGGTAATCAAAGCAGCGGTGGCATCTGAGAATAAAAGCAAGTTGAAAGTCGGACAAAACGTACTTTTGCGAGTTTCTGCCTGTCCTTATCCAGATTACGGTACTCTTAAAGGTAAGGTCAAAGCGATTTCCCCAGATACGTTTTCCCCTCAAAAGAATAGTACTGATGCGCTTACCTCTACAACAGCTACTCCGCAGAAAGTGGTTGCAGGAGGTTCCTTCTATGAGGTAACAATTAAGCCAGAAAGCCTTGCTTTACATCAGGGAAAAAAACAGTGTTCCATCCAATTGGGGATGGAGGGTAGAGTCGATATTATTTCCAGAGAAGAGACTGTACTCCAATTCTTTCTTCGGAAAGCAAGGCTAATCGCAGATTTGTAAGGTTACTCACCTGACGGGTGACAACCAGGGTAAACGCATCTAATTTCTAAATTCCCATATATAGCGTTTGAGTAGAAACAAAATCGCTACAGGTGGAAAAAAAGTTCTCAATAAACAACAATAAAGCAGAGTTATTGTTGTGCTAAAATCCCTTCTTATTGACAAGATGCGTTTACCCTGGGGTGACAACCCCGTCAAAACATTGATAAAATCAAGAACATAGCTCTCATACCCCTCTGAAAAAATGGTAGTTTATTACGCCTAATTCTCATTAATTCACTAATAATATCTTGACAGAATTCTATTTCAACCACCCAACATTGACCATATAATCTAATCCAAAAACTACTAGGGCGACGTATCGAGCGCCCGAACTCATACCATTTTTTTAAAGACGTGATAGAGATAAAGAATGTAAAATCCACGACCATCCGGTAAGAAAACCAATGACACGATCGGTGAAAGATGCCAAAATTTCCTGGACTTTTATGCGGAGTTCGTCAAGATTACTAAACACCGACTTTCGCTAAAAAATCTTTCAGATATTCCCACACTCTTTCTGTCGGATTTACTTCGGGACAAGCCGGAGGCTGAAATAGTAAAATAACATTGTCTGGTAATTCAGATGAGTCCAACTTATGAGCTGGTGCGTTATCAACTTGAATGATGTGTAATTGCTCAGGATATTGTATTGACAAAAGTTGTAAATATGCTCCAAAACAAACTTTGTCTAAATGGGAAAACTCCCAAAAAAAACTTTTTCCAGTAGGGATAGATACTGCCCCATACAGCCAAAAACACTCAAATTTCCATTGATGCTTCCCGATGGGCTTTACGCCTGAAAGCGTCAGCTTGCGCCGACGAATTGTATGCAGCCCTATCCGCGTTTCATCACGCTCACCAATAAGTGACGTTTTTATATTTGTTTACTTGAGGTAAAGCTTTCTCTAGTAAAGCTTTTATCTGTTGATGCAAGTTATTTTTAAATTCATTAATTGCCGTAGATTTCTGAGAAATACTGCGAGGTCTTGGAATTTTTAATTTACTTTTTAATTATTCTCTGAATAAGAAATATACAGCCGAGTAACTACTGGCTATTCCTTTAATCAACCAGAGCCAAAGATGAACTTCTTTATAACTCTTAAATCCTTCGGGATCTCTCAACTCTTGTTGCAAGGTCGCTGCTATTTCAACGGAGAACTTTTTTGGGCGACCAAAAACCTGCCGATTTTTTAACAAATTTTCCAGACCGCCCTCTTTATATTGAGAAAGCCAACGATGAATTGTTGCCTCACTTTTACCTAAAACTGCCGATATTTCGCGCACAGTTTCTACTTGTTTTGACTGAAATAAGTAAAGCATTTGAACTTTGTTATAAGCTAGGATTCTTTTTTGATTTTTGAGGATTTCTCGTAAATCTTCTACTGATTCGGTAATCTTTATATGCGGACGACCAGACATTGTAATTCTCTCCTTTCCTTTTTACAAAAGTCTATCACATCTTTAAAAAAATGGTATAAATATCAACGCTAGATTCAACGAGTCGGTGACTGCGAAAGTCAACGTAATTTACGACGGATTTTAGATGGAGAAGGACTGCCAATCACATTCGACGGCAATTTTTTGGTTAGAAAAAGTTTGCTTATTTCAAAGTAAAGCGATGCTTTAATTTATTTAATTCGCTTCAACCTAGTCACATAATTTAAACTCGATCCTCTTCATTATTAAGTTACCCAAAATTCGGCAAAAGTAGAAGAGGCTTGCAGCCTCTCTCTAAGATGTCAAATGGGTTCTATAGAGTTGGAGTATCTATGAGGTTGCTAGTTAGAAAATTCAAACCCATCAGCTAATTTAGTTAGGCAATCCAATAGTTACACAGCATTTCATTATTGGTATAACATAAGTGGCAGAGAGATATATATGCTTTAGGGCAAAACAACATGACATTTATACGAGCGTGGCGATTCATAACACTGATGCTGGCTTCATTTAGTCTGAGTTTGTCTATGACACATTTGCTAGACTTGCCGCAAAGAATGCAGTTTGACCAGCAACTTTGGGTGAGAGTAACGGTCTTTGAAAATGTTTATAAGTTGTTTGGCTCAGTCGGCGCAGTTTTTGAAGTTACAGCGATTTTGACAGCAATCGTGCTGGCATTTCTTGTTCGCAAACATGGTTCAAGTTTTTACTGGACGTTGGGCGGAGCAATTCTTTTGGTGCTGGGGTTTGTGAGTTGGATCATGTTTGTTGCGCCAATGAATGCTGAATTCGCCCAATGGTTGACGAATCCCGTTCCAGCAGATTGGACGCGGTATCGTGACCAATGGGAGTATGCACACGCAGTCAACGCCTTGATTAAAATCATTGGGCTAAGTTTGCTCGTGATTTCTGTGCTTGTTGAAACGCCGAAAAAGAGAGCGATCGATTCGGATCGTGAGTGAGGCTCGTTTATTAGATGGATGAGCTGCTAAAGGGTGGGGCTGCCTATGCGCTGGTAAGGTTGCTTGCAGGACATTAAAAATAAAGTAGAAAATGATGAATCTACATCTTTGATTAAATGTTCTTTACTTCTTTCTATTCTCGGGTTATTCAAATTGGCAAAATGTTCTAAAAAACTGGTATTAAAAAAACATCGAAGGCAATGAATCAGTTTGCTTTTGTTGAAAATTTACAGCTTTACTAAAACCTCTTGCCCTTGATAAAACCCATAAACTACAACGAAGTACATTGAATTTTAGTCGGATTTAACTGTAGCATATTTTGGGTTCCAGTTAAGATGCGTTTACCCTGCCGTTGAATCAACGATTAAACGAATTGGAAGCTTGGGTGAAACTATCGGGGCGAGCGTGGAATATCGAGAGTGTTTCCTCTATCTTTTCTCTTCGCTGTGCTTATCTTAATGGTCAACTTTCAGCTTGATGTATCTGCATTCATTGAGATGCACCTGGGCGTCCCGCCCGAAGGCGTGTATTTTCACAGAAGGCGGGACACCCCACAAGAATCATCATCAAATTGTGCAACGCCGAATTTTAAGGTATCCCCAGCCACAACCTACAGGATTTTAACTCACATTTTTAGTCACGAAATTTCAGTGCAGAATGCTCTGACAGCTTCGGCAAACTGCTGGTTGTGCTCGATTAATGCCATGTGTCCTCCTCGTTTTATAGTAACTAGCTCTGCTTGAGGTAATTCTGCTTTCATTCGCAGGCTAGCTGGGGGGGTAGTGGCGATATCTGAATCGCCGCAGATCACCAACACAGGAATGTCAATTGATCGCAAAGTTTTTGTTTCGTCAAATTTGAGCATTCCCAGTGTGCCGCGAGCGAGAACGCCGGGAGAGCCCAAGGCTGATAAGAAAGCTGAGAAATCTAATTGACCCCGCGTTTCAGTGCCTTTAAATCCCGATACTTCTACACTGATGTAAAGTGAACCATTGAGATAGCTCAGCCAAGTCATTCCCCACATAATGGGTTCAAGAGCTATGGTGAGGTAGAGCAGAGGTTGAAGCAGCGGCTTCTGCAAAGCGCGTAATAAGCCGCTAAAAATAGCGGTTTTGACGGGATTAGTATAAGTGGTATCTACCAGAATTAAACCAGCTACTCGACTACCGAGAAGTTCTGGGAAAAGCCGACTGAATGTTAGAGAAATCATGCCGCCCATGCTGTGTCCGAGTAGGATAACAGGTTTAGTTCCTGCTATGGCAATGACGGCTTCGAGATCGCGGGCAAATTTTTCTAGGGAGTAGTCGCTGTTTTTTGGTCGAGTGGATTTTCCTAGACCTGGAAGATCCCAAACAATCACTCGGTAGCGATCGCTTAGTTGCCGTTTCGCGTAATACCAAACCATACTATTCGGCCCCCAACCGTGTGAGAGGATAATCGGCTGTCCGTCCTCTGGGCCGTAGAATTCTACTTGTAAAATAGTGCCATCAGGCCTCTCTACTCGCTGAACCGTACCCGTCCGCGTCGGCTTGGGTTCATCAGCACCGGGGCGGCGGAACAGTGGCAAACTGATCAAGCGCCCACCAACAGACCAAAGAAGCATCAATACTCCGCTGACTAAGTAGGAAATCCCTACAAGTGCGCCGATGTACCATTCGTAAATAATGTATATACCTCCGCCAAGTACCCCGATGGACAGCAGTCCCACCAGCCATAGGAACAGGAAATTGAAAGGCATGAACGGCATAAGCTGAAACCTTGGGTAGGATTTTGGTTGCGGATTCACACAGAATCATACTCAGGTTAGGCCACAGTAAGCAAGCGATCAGTTAAGCTCTTAATTTGTGCGCTGGTAGAATTTATTTTATTGATTTGCCCAAGTTAATGACAGGATGACTCAAAATGCCCGATCCAAAAATATCGAGTTCATCGCCAAATGCCAGAGATTCTGTCACGGTGGAGTTAGTTGAGTTTTTATCTTACCTTCGCAGTTTAGATATTAATATTTTTGTTGAGGGATATCGCCTGCGCTGCAACGCTCCAGAAGGAATTATTACACCCGAACTGCGCGCCGAAGTTTCTCAGAAAAAAGCAGAAATTATTTCCTTTTTAAAAGCAGCTAATCGTACTTCTAGTTTCACTCCTACACCGATTGTTCCGATGGGGCGGGACGGAAATCTACCGCTTTCCTTTGCACAGCAGCGCTTGTGGTTTCTCGACCAATTAGTACCGAACAATCCTTTTTATAATGTTCCTGCAGCATTGCGTTTGACAGGTTCGCTCAATTTTTCGGCGCTGCAACAAACCTTCAATGAAATTGTGCGCCGCCACGAAGCTTTACGCACGACTTTAGCAGTAGTTTCGGGGCAACATGTTCAGAGAATAGGTGCTGCTTTCCATCTTCCGATTAATGTAGTGGACTTGCGAAACTTGCCAAAGGAATATCGACAAAATGAAGCAAACAGGCTCACCGCCCAGGAAGCTCAACGCTCTTTCAATTTGTCCAATGACTTGTTGCTGCGAGTCACATTATTGCAGTTAGATGATGCCGAATATTTATTAATGCTGAATATGCACCACATTGTCTCCGATGGTTGGTCTATCGGAGTGCTTATTCAGGAATTAGGCGCACTTTACACGGCATTTGCTAGCGAAAAACCTTCGCCTTTACCGGATTTGTCGATCCAGTATGCTGATTTTGCCAAATGGCAGCGCGAATGGCTGCAAGGGGAAGTTTTAGAAACGCAGCTTGCTTACTGGCGACAGCAGTTAAACGGCATTTCTATGCTAAATTTGCCTGCGGATCGACCCCGGCCAGCAATTCAAAGTTACCGAGGCAAAAGGCAATTTTTGCAACTGCCAAAACAACTGAGCGAGGCTTTAGAAACGTTGAGCCAGCGCGAAGGAGTGACGCTGTTTATGACAATGCTGGCAGCTTTTAAAACGTTGCTTTACCATTACGCCCAGCAAGAAGATATTGTGGTAGGTTCGCCGATCGCCAATCGCAACCGCAGTGAAATAGAAGCACTAATCGGTTTTTTTGTCAACAGTTTGGTGCTGCGTACAGATTTGTCGGGAAATCCAACTTTTCGGGAACTTTTAAACCGAGTCAAAGAGGTAGCATTAGGAGCTTACGCTCACCAAGATTTGCCGTTTGAGAAGTTAGTAGAAGAACTGCACCCCGATCGCGCCTTGAACCAAAATCCCTTATTTCAGGTGGCGTTTGCGCTGCAAAACGCGCCGGGGAATCGGTTAGAATTGCCAGAATTAACACTCAGCCCGCAGCAGTTAGATGTGGGTACAGCGCGGTTTGATTTGGAGTTTCATTTGTGGGAGCGATCGCCCAACAGCTCGGGAAGCAACCAATCGCCCAGCAATAAGCTGTGGGTTGATAGCTCAGAGGGGATCAGCGGCATGGTTATTTACAGCGCCGATTTATTTGATGAAGCTACAATTTGCCGAATGTTAGGGCATTTTCAAACCTTGTTAGAAAGCATTGTTGCAAATCCCGAACAGCGCATCGCAAATTTGCAATATTTGAGCGACAAAGAGCGTTATCAGTTGTTAGTTGAATGCAACAATACTCAGGCGGATTATCCGCAAGATTTGTGCATCCATCAGCTATTTGAAATGCAGGCAGATCGGACACCGGATGCGGTGGCGCTGGTATTTGGAGAGGAGCGAGTCACCTACCAGCAGCTCAATCTCCGCAGCAACCAACTAGCACGTTATTTGCAAAAACTTGGGGTTGGGGCGGAAGTTTTAGTCGGGCTTTGCTGCGGGCGATCGCTCGATCTGATCGTGGGGATGTTGGGTATCCTGAAAGCGGGAGGAGCTTACCTAATTTTAGATCCGAGCTATCCTGCTGAGCGATCGAGCTTGATGATAGAAGATGCTCAAGTGTCAGTATTGCTTACCCGCCAGGGAATAAATTCCCTGTCTAATAGCGAAAGTCGTCTAAAGACGACTGAAGGAGGACAAGTTTCCAGTCGGCTTCAGCCGACTTCAGCTATGAGCCAGGGAATTTATTCCTTGGTGGATGATGGCGAAGTGCAAAATTTAGAAACACAGTCAGATGATAAAATTCACCATCCAAGGGTTGTTTTTCTAGACACAGACTGGGAGATGATTTCCCAAGAAATCGCCGACAATCCCACTAGCGCAGCCACAGCCGAAAATCTGGTTTACGCGATTTACACCTCCGGTTCCACGGGAAAGCCGAAAGGAGTGGAAATTGAGCACGGGAGCTTGTTAAATCTCGTTTTTTGGCATCAAAGAGAGTTTGGGGTGTCAGCGGGCGATCGGGCAACGCAAATTGCAGCGATCGGCTTTGATGCTTGCGGGTGGGAAATTTGGCCTTATCTCGCCGCGGGATCTAGCATCTACTTTCCAGAAGATGACATCAGGCGAGATCCTGAAAAACTGCAAAACTGGTTAGTATCAAACGCCATTACAATTAGCTTTTTGCCAACACCTTTAGCCGAGAAAGTTTTGCTATTAGAATGGCCTCAAAATACAGCGTTGCGAATCTTGCTCGCAGGCGGCGAAAAACTGCAACAACATCCTTTAAAATCCCATCCATTTAAGCTAGTAAATAATTACGGCCCAACCGAGAACACCGTCGTCACAACTTCCGGTTATATTCCTGTAACAGAGCAAACAGACACCGCCCCGACAATTGGCCTCCCCATTGCTAACACTCAAATCTACATATTAGACAAATATTTGCAGCCCGTACCAATGGGCGTTGTAGGCGAATTGTACATCGGCGGAAACGGACTCGCTCGCGGCTACCTCAACCGCCCAGATTTAACCGCACAAAGCTTTATTGTCAATCCTTTTAAACCAAATTCAGGAGAGCGACTTTACAAAACCGGCGACTTAGTGCGCTACAGAGGCGATCGCAACCTTGAATTTTTGGGACGCATTGACGAACAAGTAAAAATTCGCGGTTTCCGCATCGAATTAGGAGAAATCGAGACACTATTAACTCAACACCCGGCGGTGCAGCAAACTGTAGCAATAGCTTCGGAAAATGGACAGAGAGATAAACGTTTAGTAGCGTATATTGCCCTGAATCCAGAATATAGCGTTGCCCGCGAAAAAAACCAAATCCTGCAATTGCAGGACGAACAGGTTTTGCAGTGGCAAATGCTCTACAATGAAACTTACAATCAACCTGCTGTTGACTCAGATCCAACCTTTAATATTGTCGGCTGGAATAGCAGTTATACTAATCAGCCAATCCCAGCAGAACAGATGCGCGACTGGGCGAACAATCAAGCCGCCCAAATTTTAGCTTTGCAGCCTAGTCGAGTGTTAGAAATTGGCTGCGGCACAGGTTTGTTGCTGTTCCAAATTGCCTCTCGCTGCACTCAATATTGCGGAACAGACTTTTCACCTATTTCGCTCAACTATATTCGGCAGCACTTGGCAAATCAACAGTTAGCTTATGTAACGCTGCTTCAGAAAATGGCGACAGACTTTGAAGGAGTAGAGACAGCAGCTTTTGACGCAGTGATTCTCAACTCTGTCGTGCAATATTTCCCGAATATCGACTATCTCGTGCAGGTGCTAGAAGGTGCGGTGAAAGCAACTGCCCCCGGCGGCTTTATATTCATCGGAGATGTCCGCAGCTTGCCGTTGCTGGCAGCTTTTCACGCTTCGGTACAACTGTATCAAGCCGAACCTTCTCTCGCGGGCGAACAGTTGCAGCAGCGAGTACAAATGCAAATTTTTCAAGAAACAGAGTTAGTTATTGATCCAGATTTTTTTGGCGCATTAAAGCACCGCTTTCCGCAGATTGGCGGCGTAGAAATTCAATTAATTCGCGGTAGTTATCACAATGAGTTAACTGATTTTCGGTACAATGCTATTCTGCATATTGCGTCTGAAACAGGTCCCCCCAACCCCCCTTATGAAGGGGGGCTAAGAAGTGTCTCTAACTTTTATGGCAAAACAGAGCTTCAGAACCCCCCTTTTCAAGCTCTGCAGGGGGGATCAAAACGGCTGGATTGGTTGGAGGAAAATCATAATCTGACTGTTACCAAGGTGCAACAAATATTATTGCAAAATCAACTCGATGTTTTAAGAATTGCTAATGTGCCTAATGCGCGGGTAATGGCAGCAGTTAAGGCGGCAGAATTCCTGTCTGTTGTCGAGAAATTTTCAACTGCAGGTCAGTTGCAGAAAGCCGTGGAAAAAGTCGAGGATTTAGGAGTCGATCCCGAAGCGTGGTATGCTTTGGAAGTTCCGTATAATGTTAATATTAGTTGGTCTAATTCCGACAGTCAAGGGCGCTACGATGTAGTGTTTGCACGGGGCGAAACCAGAGATTTTGTGCCAGAAACCCAAAGCGATAACTTGCGCGCTTGGCGCTCTTATGCTAACAATCCCTTACAAGCTAAAGCAGCGCGTAAATTAGTGCCGCAGTTGCAGGCTTTTCTAGCAGAAAAACTGCCGGAATATATGGTTCCGTCGGCTTTTGTGGTGCTGGAGTCGCTACCGGTGACGGCTAACGGAAAGGTCGATCGGCTCGCTTTGCCTGCACCGCAGCCGATTAAGTTAGAATGGGCTGGCGGTTATGTTGCGCCTCAGACTTCTATTGAGGAAGTTTTAGTGAAAATTTGGGCTGAGGTTTTGGGGATAAAGCGAGTGGGTATCCGGGACAATTTCTTTGAATTGGGAGGCCATTCGCTGCTGGCGACTCAGCTTGTTTCTAGAGTGCGAGATGCTTTCGGGGTAGAGTTGCCTTTGCGCCGGGTTTTTGAAGCGCCGACAATTTCAGAATTATCTAAGATTGTTGACAGTTTGAAAGATAAGAATGCTAAAAGTGAAGCTCCGGCTTTAGTGCCGATTTCGCGCGATAGTCGGCGGCGGAAGCTATCGTCTTTTAATCGACCTATTGCAGAATTTTTTGATTGATAGAGCAACCGCAGATGAAGGGCAGATTAACGCTGATAAACGCAGATAATTTTAAGAGGGTTTTTGGCTTGGGCAAGATGTTGAATCGAGACAGTAAATGAAAAGGATGGCTGTTGAACAGGATGCAATTTCGATAAATATGCAGCAAGAAACAGAAGTTTTTGTATTTCCAGCATCGTTTGCTCAGCAGCGGCTTTGGTTCCTCAATCAATTAGCACCGGGTAATCCTTTCTATAATGTTTCAACAGCGCTCCGCTTAACTGGTTCGCTCAACTTAAGATCTTTAGAGCAAACTTTCAATGAAATTGTGCAGCGGCATGAAACTTTACGTACTACTTTTACGCTTTTGGAAGGGGAACTCGTACAAGTTATTGCTCCCATTTTAACTGTATCTCTTCCCACAATCGACTTACAAAATCTCTCGCCAACTCAGCAGGAAACCGCAGCCCTGCAACTTGCAACCGATGCAGCACAATGCCCTTTCGATTTAGCCGCCGGGCCGTTATTTAAAGTAACGCTGTTACAACTGAGTGAAACAGAACATATATTGTTGCTGAATTTACATCATATTGTGGCTGATGGTTGGTCGATTGGAGTGCTAATTCGAGAGCTGGGAACGCTATACACAGCATTTGTAAAAAATGGGAGCTCGCACTTACCAGCACTGCCCGTGCAGTACGCCGACTTTGCAGAATGGCAGCACCAATGGTTGCAGGGCGAAGTATTAGAAACGCAGTTAGCTTATTGGCGGCAGCAGTTAAACGGAATTACCGCACTCAATCTACCAACAGACAGGCAAAGACCTGCCGTTCCATCCTACCGGGGGGCAAAACAATTTATAACACTATCACCTGCTTTGAGCGAGGCGCTCAAGTCCTTTAGCCAGCAAGAAAGTGCGACTTTATTTATTACTCTACTAGCCGCTTTTCAAACTTTGCTGTACCGCTATACAGGACAAGTAGATATTGCAGTAGGAACGCCGATCGCCAATCGCAACCTGAGCGAAATAGAAGCATTAATCGGTTTTTTTGTCAACAGTTTAGTGCTGCGTGCAGATTTATCAGGAAACCCAACTTTTCGGGAACTATTGCATCGGGTAAAAAACGTCGCAATGGCAGCCTACGCCCACCAAGATTTGCCCTTCGAGAAGTTGGTTGAGGAAATGCACCCCGATCGCGAGTTGAGCCGCAACCCCCTATTTCAAGTTAGTTTTAGCCTGCAAAACACTCCTGTAGCAGCGCTAGAATTGCCGGGAATCGTTGGAGAGGCGATCGACTTTGATGCGGGAACCGCCAAGCTCGATTTAGAGTGCCACTTGTGGGAAAATGCAGGAAGTATTCAAGGGCAATTTGTCTACAGCACGGACTTATTTGATAGCGCCACAATTGCGCGCATGGCGGGACATTTCCAAACCCTGCTTGAAGCCATTGTTGCCAATCCCAAACAGCGCCTCAGCGACTTGGCTTTGCTGACAGCGCCAGAATACCAGCAATTATTAAATGATTGGAATGACACTCAGAGAGATTATCCGCAAAACCAGTGTTTCCATCAGCTATTTGAATATCGAGTCGAGGTCGCGCCCCATGCTGTCGCCGCCGTCTTTGAAAACCAGCAGTTAACCTACCGCCAACTCAACAGCCGAGCCAACCAACTTGCACATTACTTGCAGCAATTGGGAGCAGCACCAGAAATTTTAGTGGGCCTTTGTCTAGAACGTTCCTTAGATGCGATCGTCGGATTGCTAGGCATTATCAAAGCAGGTGCAGCCTACCTGCCTTTAGATCCAACTTATCCTCAAGAGCGCCTTAACTTCATGTTAGAAGATGCTCAGGTGTCGATTTTGGTAACTCAGCAGCACTTAGCAAAAAACTTGACGCAGCCGGAAAATTACGAAGTTTTTTCAGTAGTTTGTTTGGACTCCGACAGAGAAATCATCGCCCGACACAGCCCAGAAAACCCAACTACAAATATCCTACCAGAAAACCTAGCTTACGTTATTTACACATCTGGTTCAACCGGAAAACCCAAAGGCGTTTTAATCGAACATCGGGGACTATACAACTTGGCTATAGCTCAAATAGAAGCTTTTAACTTAAACTCAAATCACCGCATTTTGCAATTCGCATCCCTGAGTTTTGATGCCTCAATCTTTGAGATTGTCATGGCATTAGGAACCGGAGCGACACTTTACTGTGCCAAGAAAGAATCTTTGTTGCCCGGACAAAGATTAATCCAATTTTTGCAGGACAATGCTATTACTCACGCTACCCTCCCGCCATCGCTGCTAGCTGTCCTTCCAAACGCCGAACTTCCCGCACTGCAAACAATCATCTGTGCTGGCGAATCTTGTTCCCCCGATGTTGTTAAACGCTGGGCTTCTGGGCGCAGGTTTTTTAACGCTTACGGCCCTACAGAAGCCACTGTCTGGGCAAGTTTGGCAGAAATTTGCGCTCATCGCAAAAAACCGCCCATCGGCCGCCCAATAGCTAACACTCAACTCTATATTTTAGATAAAAATTTACAGCCTGTACCCGTTGGAATTCCAGGTGAATTGTACATCGGCGGCAGCGGATTGGCACGAGGCTACCTGAACCGCCCCGAATTAACCGCCCAGCGATTTATTGCTAATCCGTTTAGCCAGAAAGCAGGAGAACGAATTTATAAAACTGGTGACTTAGCTCGCTATTTTTCCGACGGCAATATTGAGTTTTTAGGCCGCACTGACGAACAGGTAAAAATTCGCGGTTATCGAATAGAATTGGGAGAAATTGAAGCGCTGCTGGTTCAGCATCCAGCAGTCAAAGAAACAGCGGCGGTTGCTGGGGATGATTTGTCGGGCAACAAACGCCTAGTTGCTTATGTCGTCCCCAATCACAATCAGACGCTTAATCCAGGGGAAATACGCAATTTACTCAAACAACAACTGCCCAATTACATGATTCCCAGTGCTTTTGTGGCGATGGATTTTCTGCCCCTAACTCCCAATGGCAAAATCGACCGCCAGCACCTATCTGCACCGGGGAATCTAACTAGCAATTCAATAGATAAAAGCTGCATTGCACCTCGCACACCAACCGAGTCAACCCTCGCCCAAATTTGGGCCACAATCCTCAACGCAGAGTGCGTTGGCATTCGCGATAACTTCTTCGATTTGGGTGGAGATTCCCTGCTGGCAATCCGCCTCATCAATGAGATTAACCAGCAATTTCAGCGCGAGTTGCCGCTGTCGGCTCTTTTTTTAAATCCGACAATTGAAGGTTTAGCAGATTCGCTATCTTCAGAAACAAATTCTCTGGAATGGTCTCCTTTAGTTGCAATTAAGCCTCGCGGTAAAAATCCCCCTTTCTTCTGCATCCATCCCATCTTTGGCGTCGTGTTTCCTTATGTCGAGTTAGCATTTCAGCTAGGAGAAAATCAACCGTTTTACGGGCTGCAACCCAAGGGTATTGACGGCGAAAGTTCTCCGTTAACTAGCATTGAAGACATGGCGGCTGACTACATCGCAGCCTTGCGTACCGTTCAACCAAAAGGGCCTTATTTTTTAGGAGGTTGGTCTTTTGGAGGTTTGGTTGCATTTGAGATGGCTCAACAGTTGCTCGCAGCGGGGGATGAAGTGGCTTTGCTTGCTGTGCTGGATACTTTAGCGCCGGTTTCTGCTAACAAACCTTCTTTTTGGGACGGTTGCAAGTTTATTCTGACTACTGTTTCGCGCTCTATCTGGCCTTTTGTAGTAGATTATTTTCGCTTGGTGGCTACTGCGGAAAATGTTCAAAGTGGCGGTATTGCTGCCAAATTTCCGAAATTAAATAAGATGCTTAATTTGGCAGCTAATTTTTTGCATCGCTGGAATTGGAAACAGGCCGTTATGGTTAGCCTCCTATCTCAGGAGTCAAAAGAAAGAAGCTGGCGCGAGCTGGCAATTCCCTCAATGTTTACTGTATTTCAGGCTAACAGTCAAGCAACTCTCAGCTATGTACCGAAAATTTATCCGCAGCGAATTACTCTGTTTAGATCGAGGGAAAAGCTCAGCAGGGGTCATCAAGATCCGACTCTTGGCTGGAGTGAATTAACGGCCCAAAAAGTAGAGGTGATTAGGGTTCCTGGAAATCATCTTACTATGTTGAGAAAGCCCTGCGTCGAGGTGCTGGCTCAACAGCTAAAGCATTGCTTGGAGAAGGAATCAAGTGATTGAGTGGCAGTTTTGCTTGCTTGTGCCCGGCAACCGAGTTTGATGTGCAAAAGCGCTATTAGTCATGAAGAAGTAGGCAATCTGATGTCCGGTAAAATCACCTTTATCACGTTTGTAGTTAGGATGTAAAAAAATTGCGATCGCCAGAAGAACACTTTTTGCAACTAGAAATCATCATGCAGCGCCACGCCACAGCACTCGAAGCTGAAGTCAGAGCTTTGCAAGCCGCTGACGAAACCGCCCAGTGGCCCGCTGACTGGAAGCGTGGCTATAATTGGCGTTTCGCTAAAATTTTCGCTTCTGTGAAGATTTTTCGCAACTGGGGTGCAGATGCTGCGGGTTGGAAGCTTTTGCCTTCGAGAGTTTATCCCAACCGAGGCAATCAGAAAGATTAGTTAACAGTTGACTGTTGACTGTTCTGAAATGCCTCAATCTAAAATCTAAAATTGCCCAATGGATTGCGCGATGCTGAAGATGATAGCAGCCAAACCTGCTGCGATCGGAATTGTCACCAGCCAAGCCGAACCAATGGACAGCAAAGTTTGCAAGCGTACTGTTTTCCAAGCTTTGATCAGCCCGACTCCGACGACTGCACCCACTAAAGCGTGGGATGTGGAAACTGGCAAACCGAAGCGGGATGCTAGCAAGACTGTGGTGGCTGTGGCTAATTCGGCGCAAAATCCGCCGCTTGGTTGGAGTTCGATGATCTTTTCGCCGACTGTGGCAATTACATTTTTGCCCCAGATGGTTAAACCGATGACTATTCCTGCGCCTCCGAGGACTAAAATCCACAGGGGAACGCTGAAATCTCCTGAGGGAAAGGAACCTGTGCGCCGGATGTAGGCGATCGCAGCTAGGGGAGCAACGGCATTGCCTACGTCGTTGGAACCGTGGGAAAATGCTACAAAACAGGCGCTCAAGACTTGAAATCTCGCCATTTGTTGCTCGATGGGAGAGTGGCGGGGAGGGGGAGAGGGGAAGAGGGGGAGAGTGGGAGATTGGGAAAATATTCCCTCTTTCTTATTCCTTGCATCCGTTACATCCGTTACATCCGTTACAAAATCCGCTGCCGAACCTTCTTCCTTCTCAACTGATTCTAATTTTTTCCAGCTAGTGAGTGTGAGGCCGATCGCCCCCATACTCCCGATGCCAATGACAATATCGTGAATTGGCAGATTCCAGCCAAATCGATCGTGCGCGGCGGCGATCGCCCCTGTCTGTACCAAAGCGACATTCACAACAGACGGCAGTACAATTATCCCAAATACGCTCAGCATTGCTGCACTCAGCCAAGGTATCCACTCGCGCATTTGAGATAGAGGATCTGGTCGATCGAGAATCGAATACTTCACCACACTGTAAAATAGCGCGGCTAAAGCACCGCTGGCGATCGGTGTCGCCACCCAAGTGAGGGAGATGGTGCCGATGGTTCCCCAATCAACCGCATTAATTCCGGCTGCAACACAGCTAAAACCCGCGATCGCGCCCACCACTGCATGGGATGAAGAAACCGGCAAACCTCGACTGGTAGCGATTTGCAGCCATATCCCGCAAGCTATCAGCACTGAGACCATCCCGATTAAAAATACTTGCGGTTGGGCAGCGAACACTTGTGCATTGACAACTCCTGTTGCCAGAGTTTCGGAAACTCCTTGGCCGAACAGCACTGCGCCGGAAAACTCCAGTATGCCTGCAACAATTATTGCCTGCCGCAGCGTTAGCGCCTTCGAGCCTACGGATGTCCCCATCGAGTTAGCGACATCGTTGGCCCCCAAGTTGGCGGCGACGTACAAGGCGAGTGCGGCCATTGCCCCTAGTTGCAGAAATACGACCCCAGAGGTATCTAACATAGAAATTTTTTGACATAAAACGGGCATTTCGATATATGATAAGGGATTGTGAGTTTTGGTAAATCCGATGAAAGGCGCAGAAATAATCCGTTCTATCGAAACGGCAGAAATAGATAGAGTCAAGCAAGAACTCAATAAACAAGTTCCCGAAATTTACGTCGGCGACACAGTGCGAGTCGGCGTAAGAATTAAAGAGGGTAACAAAGAACGGGTTCAGCCCTACGAAGGGACTGTGATTGCCATGCGTAACGGCGGGATTAATGAAACAATCACCGTTCGCCGCGTGTTCCAGGGCGTCGGAGTGGAACGGGTGTTTTTGATTCACTCGCCCCGCATCGCCACGATCCAAGTGATGCGCCGCGGGAAAGTCCGCAGAGCAAAACTTTACTACCTGCGCGATCGGGTGGGCAAAGCTACTCGCGTCAAACAGCGGTTCGATCGCTCCCTGTAGGAATGCACCCAGCTTCCCTTTGGTTCATGGTTCATGGGAAATTAAAAAATTTCAAAAAAAGTTTCCCATTTACGAGCGCACTGTGTTAAAATAGAAATCTAGAGGTTAAGCGAATTTCAGCAACCTCACCTGTGCGCTCTTAGTTCAGTTGGTAGAACGCAGGTCTCCAAAACCTGATGTCGGGGGTTCAAGTCCTCCAGGGCGCGCTGAATCACCAAACTTTAAATTCTGCCCGAAAGCGCCCGGACTATTGGCTGGCAACAGTCAAAACCGCAAACTTTCGGGTAGAATTAATTTTTGTGGGCGGTTCGCAAAAAATGCCATCAACAAATGCTCGGTGTGGCTTCTCGATCATCGGTTTCGGCGATCGGCATTTACGCCGTTGATTGGTTGGGCTTGTAAAAAAGTCGTGGCTTTAGATTTGAGATTTGGGACTTGGGCGTAAGTGGTTAGTGTCACGAAATCTGAGAGCCGCGGGCCACTCACACCATCTAAAATCTAAAATCTAAAATCTAAAATCGCAAGGGGGATTAAATCGTGGCGAAAAAAGACGAAGCTCAAGAAACTCAAGAAATAACGGCGCCTGGGTTTGACCCTGCGGGTTTTTTTAAGGAAACTAGAGAAGAACTCGACAAAGTGGTTTGGCCCAGCAGGCAGCAGCTAATCAGCGAGTCTTTGGCCGTGCTTTTGATGGTAATCCTCTCAGCAAGCCTGATCTATTTGGTGGATAATTTCTTTAACTGGGGCGCGGGAAAGGTGTTTGGGCCATGACTTTTGCATCAGAAGAATCTGAGTATTCCACAGAAGCGACGGGACAGGCAGCATCGCCAGATGTGCCGGAGATTGATGCTCGCTGGTATGCTGTTCAAGTTGCCTCTGGCTGCGAAAAGCGCGTGAAGGCAAACTTGCAGCAGCGGATTCAAACTTTGGATGTTGCCGATCGCATCGTTCAAGTAGAAATTCCGCAAACTCCGGCAATCAAAGTCGGCAAAGACGGTTCCAGGCGGCAGTCAGATGAAAAAATCTTTCCCGGCTACGTACTCATCCGTATGTTTATGGACGAGGATACGTGGCAGGTGATCAAAAATACCCCGAATGTAATTAATTTTGTCGGGGCAGAGCAGAAACGCCGCTACGGGCGCGGCAGGGGTCACGTCAAACCGCTACCTCTGAGTCATTCGGAAGTAGAACGGATCTTCAGAAACGCTCAGGAATCAGAACCAGTTGTCAAAGTATCGATGTCTACTGGAGACCACGTTGTGGTACTTTCCGGGCCATTTAAGGATTTTGAAGGTGATGTGATTGAAGTTAGCCCGGAACGAAACAAGCTCAAAGTTTTACTCTCGATTTTTGGGCGCGATACGCCTGTAGAATTGGAGTTCAATCAGGTTCAGAAACAGAACTAACTAATGGCAAAGAAAGTTGTTGCAGTAATTAAGTTGGCGATTACGGCGGGAAAAGCCAACCCAGCTCCTCCGATCGGCCCAGCCCTGGGTCAGCACGGCGTCAATATTATGATGTTTTGCAAGGAGTACAATGCTAGAACCGCAGACCAAGCAGGTCTGGTGGTTCCGGTAGAAATTTCGGTTTTTGAAGACCGCAGTTTTACGTTTATTCTCAAAACCCCGCCGGCGTCGGTTTTGATCCAAAAAGCGGCTGGCATTGCTAAAGGTTCGGGAGAACCTAATCGCAAGCAAGTAGGGACGATTACACAGGCTCAGTTACGAGAAATCGCTGAAACCAAAATGCCTGACCTCAATGCTAATGATGTTGAGGCTGCTATGAAAATTGTGGCAGGAACGGCTAAAAATATGGGCGTGGCGATCGCGGATTAAAGTCAGTTGTCAGTTGTCAGTTGACAGTTGGCAGTTGTCAGTAATTCAGGATTTTGAAGCTAAAATCTTCAAGCTAAAATCGCAAATCCTAAGTCGGTTCAGGGGGAGAAGCAAAGCTTCGCTAGTAACCGAAAACGGGTAGATTTTAAGATTGTCCGATAGGTTCAATCTAAAATCTAAAATCTAAAATCTAAAATCGACTGACCCCAGGAGATAACAATGGCAAAGAAAGTATCGCGAAGACTGCAAGAACTTCAAAAGAAAGTTGAAGACAGACCTTATCTACCGCTGGAAGCTCTGCAACTTTTGAAAGAAACAGCAACCGCTAAGTTTGGCGAAGCTGCTGAAGCTCACATCCGTTTGGGAATTGACCCGAAATATACTGACCAACAGTTGCGGACAACTGTATCGCTACCAAAAGGAACTGGTCAAGTAGTCAGAATTGCGGTGATTGCTAAGGGCGAAAAAGTTAAAGAAGCTCTGAATGCCGGCGCGGATATTGCTGGTTCGGAAGAGTTGATCGATGAAATTCAGAAGGGCATGATGGACTTCGATTGCCTGATTGCTACCCCAGACGTGATGCCGTTGGTGGCAAAATTGGGTCGGTTGTTGGGCCCGCGCGGTTTGATGCCTTCTCCGAAAGGTGGCACGGTGACGACTGACATTGCTCAGGCGATTAACGAGTTTAAAGGTGGTAAACTAGAATTCCGTGCCGATCGAACTGGCATCGTTCATGTTATGTTTGGCAAGGCAGCTTTCTCAGCGGAAGATTTGCTCGTCAACCTTCATGCTTTGCAAGAAACTGTTGACCGCAACCGTCCTTCTGGTGCTAAAGGTCGCTACTGGCGCAGTTTGTACGTATCGGCAACAATGGGCCCGTCGATCGAAGTCGATATCAGTGCTCTGCGCGATACCAAACTTGATGCTGCGTAGAAAGAATTAAGCAGAAGGCAGAAGGTAAAAGACAGCTTCGGCTGTCTGTGTAAATCTCTCACAAGACTTACGCCAGACCCTTGCTAATCTCTGCCTTCTGATGATAGCCTAATCAAAAATCAATAAGCTGAAGACCGCAGGTGCCGACCGCTTAATTTCCTGCCGAGGCTGAAGAAATAAAAACTCAAGACTCAAAGATTAGAAATTTTCTATTTTTAATTCTGACTTGTTAATTTTTAATTCTCTGCCCCGGCTCTAAGGTCGGGGTTTTTGGTGGGCAGTTTTCGATCCTAAAAGGAGGTGAAATAAGTATGGGCAAAAGTTTAGCAGTAAAAAATGAGATTATTGCAGACCTCAAGCAAACCTTGAGCGAATCTCAACTGGCGATCGTGATCGACTACACGGGCTTAACTGTTGCTGAAATCACAGATTTGCGTCGGCGTTTGCGTCCGAAAGGCAGCAGTTGCCAAGTGGCAAAAAACACGCTGATGCGAATTGCGGTTGAAGGCAACGAAACCTGGCAGCCGATACAAGAATTGCTGACCGGTACGTCGGCGTTCCTGTTCGTCCAAGAAGATATTGGCGGCGCGATTAAAGCTTACCAAGAATTCCAAAAAGTCTCTAAGAAGACTGAACTTCGCGGCGGCGTGATGGAAGGACGGGTACTGAAAGAAGCTGATGTTAAAGCATTAGCTGATCTGCCGTCGAAAGAACAACTCATGGCTCAAATTGCTGGCGCTATCAACGGTGTCGCAACCAAGTTGGCTGTGGGTATCAATCAAGTTCCTACTTCGATCGCTCGCGGTCTTAAAGCTTATGCTGAAAAAGACGGCGGTTCAGCAGAAGTAGTAGCAGAAGCACAACCAGAAGCACAACCAGAAGCGCAACCAGAAGCAGAAGCAGAAAGCGCATCTGTGTAAGTCATTAGTAATTAGTCCTTAGTCCTCAGTCATTAGTATTTAGCAATAGATAGAAGACTGGAGACGAAAAACTAAGGATGAATGAGCAAATCTCAAATCCCAAATCCCAAATCTACAATCGAACTAGGAGTTTAACGAATGTCTACTGCAACTGACGAAATCTTGGAAAAACTTAAGTCTCTGACTTTGCTCGAAGCTTCTGAATTGGTCAAGCAAATTGAAGAAGCTTTCGGCGTCAGCGCTGCTGCTCCTGTCGGCGGCATGATGATGATGCCTGGTATGGGTGGTGGTGCCGCTCCTGAACCCGTAGAAGAGCAAACTGAATTTACTGTCATGCTGGAAGAAGTTCCTGCTGACAAGAAAATCGCAATTCTGAAGGAAGTCCGCGCAATTACCGGTCTGGGCCTGAAGGAAGCAAAAGATTTGGTAGAAGCCGCACCGAAAGCAGTTAAGGAAGCTATTGCTAAGGAAGCTGCTGAAGAAATGAAGAAACAGCTTGAAGCTGTGGGCGCAAAGATTTCTATCAAGTAGTCAGAGAAGGTAGTTGATATCAATTCCGGTGACACCGGAATGATGGTTGACTGTTGACTGTTGACTATTCCCTAAAATTAATCGCGCGATAGTTACATCTTTCGCGCGATTAATTATTTTTGGTGTAGGGAAACGGCTTTGCTGTGTCCTCTTAGATTTTAGAGGCGGCTTCCATTTGCCGCACTACTGTTAAAGCTGAATAGGAAACGCCGGCAGTTCCTTCTCCGGGATGGGTGGAGTCGCCTACTAACCACAAGTTTTTAATTGGTGTGCGGTTGGCAAATCCGAAGGGGCCGAAGGTGGGTATTCGCTGGCCGATGCCACCCACAACGCCTCTATCTCTCGCTGTGTAGCGGGCAAAGGTGCGGGGTGTGGCGGCTTCTTGGTGTACGATCGACTCTGGCGTCAAATTGAAATATTCGCTCAAACGCGCGATCGCCCCGACCGTATATTTTTGCTTTAATCCTTCATAATCAACCGAATTCCACCACATTCGAGTATCAGTAAATGAGGAAGCGATAATTGTCGCCATTCCTTTCGGCGCTCGGCCATCACCCGGATGACTGACTGAAACAAATAATGAATTATTCTCCCCAATCTCGCCGTCGTAATCGTAAAGAAACTGAAGGTGCGGCGGACAATTTGCTGGAATTGCGCTTTCATGCACTCCCAAATATATCACGAAAGCACCGGATGCGGGCGGCAATTTATCGACTCGATATTTGTAGCCTGCCATTTGATTTGGGAGTTTGTTTGTTGTCTCTGAACTCTCTGATTTAACAGATAAATTCTCGGTTAAATTATCTGTTAAATTTTCTATAATCGGCTCGCTTGACAACAATTTTACTAAATTTTGCGCGGTCACGTTGGCAACAATGCGATCGGCTGTTTCTGTCCAAACTTCGCCGGTTTTTTGATTGCGAATCACTGTACCGGTGGCTTGGCCGTTGGCCGTGACAATACTTTCAACTGTGTGCCGCAACAGGACTTTGCCGCCGTCTCGTTCGATCGCCTCTACAAGTCGATCGCTCAACACCTGCATACTTCCTTGTAGATGATACAATCCCTGCGGCTCTTGCGAAACTCCTAAAGCCGTGGCCGCGTAAAGTAGCGCCGTTTCTTCGGTATCGACTTGAGAATACAATTTTAACTGCAAATCCAGAAAAGTTTTCAAGCGCAAATTGTCGCCCAACCCACAAAGCCGCAAAGCATCTCCCACTGTCATAAAAGTGAAAGGCAAAGTAATTAGAGTATCGGGGCGAACTGCTTGAATTAATTGCCAGAAATCCCAGAAGTTTCTGGGCGGTAAAACTGGATCGCGCCCTTGAAATTTCCAGCTAGCTTTGAACAATGCAGACAATAATTGCCAAAAAGGTTCGCTTCCAGGAAACTGCCGCTGCCTTTCTTCCTGCCACTTTTGCGGATCTCGCCACACGCTAATCGGTGCGGTTTCTCCCGGCAAAAACACCGCACAAGCGGGATCGCAGGGTGTCGCGGCGGGAAGTTCTATATCTAATTCTGAGAAAATTCGGTGGTGAATGCCTCCGGGTTCCAATCCTGCAACCTGCGTGGCGCCAACATCGAAGGTAAAGCCTTTGCGTTTGAAGGTGGAAGCGCATCCTCCGGGGACGATCGCCTGGTCTAAGACTAGCACTTTGTATCCTCTGCGGGCTAGCAGGGCTGCTGCTGTCAGCCCGCCGATGCCGCCTCCAATTACTGTGACGCGGCCCTTAGTGTCTGCTGGATTGGATTTGCCTAAAGGGGTGCGATCGCCTCTCATAATTTATTTATTGTAATATTTCTTAATAGTATGCTCATATTTTGCAATAAAAAGCTCTTGTAGCGACAGGTTGAAATCTATCGCTACAAGAGGAAGGAGTCCGAGTTGAGTGGACATTTCAGAGGTAAGGTGCAGCCGGATCGCCCCAAGCAACCCGAGTTTTTGCCGTAGCCGATTGGAGAATCAGGGACGCCGCCACTTGTTGAGATAAGCTTCGCCAATCCCAGCCACAGCCTGCATTTGAGTTAGCTGTTCCCGCAAAGCTTTGATGGTTCTTAGCTGTTCTTGAGACTGTTGCTGCAAAGCGTCGTAATTTCGCTGTATCGCTGCACTCTGGCTCAATTCATTTTCCAGATATTGCAACTTGGCCAGTTTAACTTGGAAGTCGCCGATCGCACTTGACTTTTCTGCTAACTCGTGCTGTAAAGATTCGTAACTCGACTTCGACACGGTTTCCTGGAATTGGCTTTCGAGATTTTGCTTTTCGGTGGCGAATTGCTGCTGCAAAGATTCCAGAGCAGCGGATTTTTCGCCTAGCTGTTGCTGCAAAGATTCCAGAGCACTGGATTTTTCGGCTAGCTGTTGCTGAAACTCGTGTTCGCGGTGTTCTTTTTCAGCGAATTGCTGCTGCAAAGATTCCAGAGCACTGGATTTTTCGGCTAGCTGTTGCTGAAACTCGTGTTCGCGGTGTTCTTTTTCAGC